>CANFUB010000157.1 GCA_947450015.1 Bacteroidota bacterium
GCGTCTAATATAGCATAGGCTTGCTCAGAGGTTTTACTTTCAGCATAAACCCTAAGCACAGGCTCGGTACCACTCGGACGGATCATTACCCATTCTTCGTTACCTAAATGGTATTTGAAACCATCCATGTCTTCGGTCTTTTCAATATTGTATGAACCAAATGATTTGTAGGCATTGGCTTTGCAATTGGCAATAATGTTTTGTTTCTGACTTTCCTCGATGTGCAAGTCATAGCGCTCAACTGCAAATGCACCAACAATATCATAGGTTTCGTTGATGAGGGTTTCGATACTCTTACCTGTCAAGGCCATGTACTCTAAAATTAACAAGCCCATCCAAATACCATCGCGCTCAGGAATATGGCCTTTAACAGCAATTCCACCACTTTCTTCGGCACCAATTAAAACATCATCAGTAATCATGTATTCGCAAATGTATTTGAAACCGATTTTAGTGGTAATGGTTTCTAAACCTAAATGCGCAGCGAGTTTATCTACTTTAGAAGAAACACTAAAGCTCTTAATGATTTTACCACTCAAGCCTTTATGTTTGGTAAGGTATTGCATTAACAATAAAATCAAATGGTGCGAATCAATGAATTTACCATTGCTATCAAAGAATCCAATTCTATCGGCATCTCCATCAGTGGCTAAGCCACAAAGAATTTCAGAATTGTTTTTAATCACTTCAGAGAACTCCATTAAGTTTTTAAGGATCGGCTCAGGGGCAACATTGTTAAATCCTGGATTGTAATCGCAATGCAATTTGGTAGCATTTGGTAAAAGCGATTTGATAACATTCTGACCCGCGCCATACATGGCATCGTAACCAAAATGAGGTGCATAGGCTTTCAATTTTGCAACATCAAATTTCTCTTCAATTTGGGTCATGTAAATGGCCTCGAAATTATCGTATACGATTAATCCAGCATTGATATAATCATTCAATGATTTTAATTCAGGTAGATGGTTGTAATCAATCATCCCTTCAATTTTTTCTATCTCGGCAGGTACTGCTGGTCCGCCATAAGCAGCTTTAATTTTATAGCCATTGTATCCTGCAGGATTATGACTAGCTGTGATGATGATACCAGCAAAAGTATTCAATTTAACATTGGCTAATGAAATCATTGGTGTGCTACAAAATCCATCTGATAAAAACACTTTAATACCATGCGAAGCCAACACTTTAGCGGTGGTTTCGGCAAACATTTTACCACCAAATCTACAATCGTAACCAACAGTGCACGTGTGATTACTAGTAGAATTTAAAACCCATTTAGCCGTTGCATCTGCAACACGGGTTACATTTTCAACGGTGTAATTATCTGCTATAATTTCGCGCCAGCCGTCGGTTCCAAATTTGATTTTATACATATATTTATTAGTTTTTTGAATATCTTACGTAATTACTTACTTGTGTCCATTGATAGTCTTTTAAAGCTTTATAATAAAAAGGAGCTTCATTTGGTGGTATCATGGTGTTATTGCATTTGAAGATGGTAAATAAATAGTTTTTTTCTGTTAAAATATCTTCCATCGACTTAAATTTAATGAGCAAATGCCATTTCATAATATCATCGAAACTTAAAAGATTCAATGGCTTATTATTGGCATACAATTGAATAAAACGCGGGCGGTAAAAAATGGCGTTGCCTCTTTTTTCCCATACCTCTGTTATTTCAATTCGGGTAATGGTTATCTCGCTTTTGTATTTTTCGAAGTTGTAATATTTACTGCCACCAATGTCAAAGAAAATTTCTTTGCTTTCATTTAAGAAATTTTCAATAGAGGTGAGCATTGCTGTTGCAGGATCGTTGGGGTCTTGCAAATTCTTTTCCAATACATAACTCAACATTTTGGTTTGCGGAATAGGTTGTAAACCCACTATTTTTTTCTTAGAAAAAAAGGCTTCCTTTTTAATTTTTTGCGCCAAGGATAAATCCTTTGAAAAATCGGTATTGCCAAATTGAATTAAACTGTAATCATAACGTTTGCTATACAATGCATTGATGAAATTTAATTCTGCAGGACCATTCACATTGGTAGAAATATTATTCGCAATCAAAAAAGGAAAAGCTTCTTGTGCATCGACATACCCAAAAGAAATTCTACCATTCTCTGTTTCCGCTAAAAACGAAAAACCAACGATGTAAAATTCGGTTCTTCTGCGCGAGCTGGTCCATACCTCATTGATAAATAAACTTTCGACATTGGCAAACGAGGTGCGGTTGTTAACTTCAATATTTCTGAGGGCCGAAGCCGAAATAGCAATTTGCTTTTTTGGAGAATCCCAAAGTGTAAGGGTGCCCTCGTTGATTTTTTTATAAATCAGTTTAGGCAATTCTGTAACCAAATTAAATCCGTTCGTATCATTTTGATTCGCGGCATACAGATGTATCAATACAGGCACTTCCGTATAGGACTTGAACCTCGCTTGTAAGTTAATGCAAGACGATAATACGAGGATATAAAACAGTTTTTTATACAAACGCGTTTTCTCCGGTAATTTCCATACCTAGTATCAACAAGTGCACATCATGTGTTCCTTCGTATGTAACAACTGATTCAAGGTTCATCATGTGACGCATAATTGGATACTCACCTGTAATCCCCATTCCACCATGTATTTGGCGGGCTTCGCGGGCAACATCTAGAGCAATCTCTACATTGTTTCTTTTGGCCATACTGATTTGAGCAGGTGTGGCTTTGCCAGCATCCATTAAATTACCCAAGCGCCAGCACAACAATTGTGCTTTGGTAATTTCGGTAATCATTTCGGCTAATTTCTTTTGTTGCAATTGGAATCCTGCTATTGGTCGACCGAATTGCACGCGTTGTTTTGAATAACGCAATGCCGAATCGTAACAATCCATTGCAGCACCTAGGGCACCCCAACTGATACCATATCTCGCAGAGTTAAGACAGGTTAAAGGTCCTTTTAAGCCTTCAACACCTGGCAGTAAATTTTCTTTCGGTACTTTTACATTGTCGAACACCAATTCACCAGTAGCACTCGCTCTTAAGCTCCATTTACCATGGGTTTCAGGGGTCGTAAAACCTTCGTAACCGCGTTCAACAATTAAACCTTTTATTTTTCCTTCTTCGTTTTTAGCCCAAACCACTGCAATATCTGCAAACGGAGAATTGCTAATCCACATTTTAGCACCGTTCAATAAATAATGGTCGCCCATGTCTTTAAAGTTGGTAAGCATACCGCTAGGGTTACTGCCATGGTCGGGTTCGGTTAAACCGAAACAACCCATCAATTCACCTTTCGCTAATTTTGGTAAATATTTTCTTTTTTGTTCTTCGCTTCCGAATTTATAAATCGGATACATTACCAAAGAACCTTGTACTGATGCGGTAGAACGAATGCCACTATCGCAACGTTCAAGTTCTTGCATGATTAAACCATACGTGATATAATCCATGCCTCCACAACCGTATTCGGCTGGTAACTGCGGACCGAAAGCCCCAATTTCGCCTAAGCCTTTAATGATATGATGAGGGAATTCTGCTTTTTGTGCGTATTCTTCAATAATTGGAGAGAGTTCTCTTTTTACCCAATCTCTAACAGAGTTGCGGATAAGGATATGTTCTTCGGTCAATAAATCATCGACATTGTAAAAATCAGGTTGAACATAACGGTCCTTTCCCTGGTTGATATCTTTCAGTTCTTCAAAATTAATATTACCCATTGTCTGTTTTATGATATTTTTGCTGCGAAATTAATATAAACAAGTCAAGAGAACAAATGAAGAATGAAGTGTATAGTATAATAGCGGGTGACATTGAAATATGGGCCAGAATTGGTGTGCATGCCGAGGAGCAATTGGTGGAGAATCAACTGATAGTAACGGTTGAGGTACATTCAATGCAGCCTTATAAAAAAGGAGAGTACCTGGATTATGAGCAAATACTAGACATTGTACATTCGGTATTCGGCCATTCTCAAAAAGTATTAGAGGATATTGCAGTCGAAATTATCGAGACCATCAAAGCCCGTTTCGAAGCACCTCTGACCAGTATTGCTTGTAAAATTAAAAAAGTAAAACCAGCAGTGCGAGGCATGAAAGTAGGACATTTGGGGGTGGAGATTACAAGGCATTTTTAGATTTTTTAATTTTTAGATTGAATTATTTTATTTAGAAATAGTTTGCATTAATTCATTAAATTCGTTTCAATTTAATGGACAATGAAAAATGTTTTAATTACTATTCTACTTTTTCAAATACAATGGGTAGTCGCACAAAATTCCATTGTCGATCAGACCTTTGGCAGCAGTGGTTATGCATCAACCATACGCTTAGTCAATAGAAATTTTAAAAAAGTATTTCAAACCCAGGACAGTGGTTTCATTGCTGTTGGTGAGTACCAGTCATCTACTCAAACTTTATTGACGGCAGTAAAGTTTAATAAGTCTGGTCAATTAGATGCTAGGTTTGGTAGTGCTGGGGTTTATAATAATGCCATCATTCCTAATGCACTTATAACCTACAACAGTGCTTGTTCAACGCACGATAATGGCATCTTGATTTGTGGTACGACTTATCACTACACGACTTACATCAAAAGTGTTTTTATTTTAAAACTAAAAACCAATGGTATTATAGATTCAACATTTGGGAACAACGGTATACTATTAGAACAAGCTGGCTATACCATTTCATTCAGTTTTATTAAAGAAGATAGACATCATAAAATATTAGCGGGGATGGTGAAATCAGTAGGAGGTACCCCATCCAATTGCTATATTGTAAAATTAAAAGCCAATGGTGCAATTGATTCAAGTTTTCAGAACAAAGGCGAAATGACCATGAATGGTGCGAGTTATGCAACAGTTCAAAATTTTGAGGTCACCGAGGATAACCATTATTTGGTGAGTTATTTTAATGCAGGAGGCGCCAACCCATTGTATGCCAATTTAGATTCTAATGGTAATTTCAACAATAAATTTGGATCGAACGGAAAAAAATTCATCAATGTATCACCGCTCAATTCAACCTACACTTGTGGCATGGTTCCACTTGAAAAGGATGGATTTTATTTATATGCCATGCTAGGTATAAAATCAAATCAATCCTCTATCATTATAGTTCATAAATATAAAAATTTAGGGCAATTAGATAGTAGCTATGGTCGCAATGGCATTACCTCAAATTATTTAACGTCGAAAATTCATTTAGGAATAGATTTTTTACAAGTAGATAAAAAAAACAGAATTGTTTTAGGTATGCGGTTTTACGATAGCTGTGTTGACTTAGATCCGAATGGAAACGATTATTATTGTGATTATACAAGTGCTATCTATCGATTCAATAGCAAAGGTAGACCCGATAGTACTTTCAATGCTACGGGCATTTTCAATAAGTTTAAAGACTATGAATTTGATGACGAAATTGGCGGCATTGCCATTCAAGATGATAACAAAATTGTAGCAGTTGGAAAAGTAAGTGTCAAGGGTCAATCAATGAAAGGATTTGTCTGTCGACTAAATGAATATTATCCAAGTGCCAATTTGAAATTTGAAAGCACCCCCTTTAAAATGGTTGAAATTTATCCAATGCCATTTACCGATAAAATAAAGATTGATGGCGTTAACGGAATAAGAGGTGTAAAAATATTTAGTATGCTTGGTCAGCTTGTTTTCCAAGAAAAAACAAGCGATTCTACAATTGTCAATCTCGGATTTTTATCTACAGGAAATTATATTTTAGAGGTTGAAACTGAAAATAACACAACCTATCGCTATAAAATTCTAAAAAGCGAGTAATAGAAAACACTTCTATAATTTATTCACAAACTACAATTATTAATTTATTTTTGCACCCTTGAAAGCAATCGAACAACAACAAGTCGCCATCAAAGGCAGTAGAGATAAAAAAATCACCTTAGACCTTACTTTACCAGTTAGCAAAGTTAAAACCCCAGTGGTTATTTTCTGCCATGGGTTCAAAGGATTCAAAGATTGGGGCCATTTTAATTGGATAGCCACCGAATTTGCAAAAGAAGGTTTAGCCTTTTTGAAATTTAATTTTTCTTACAATGGCACCACCGAGTCGCAGCTCATCGATTTAAGTAATATGGAAGCCTTCGCTCAAAATAATTATACCACAGAATTCAATGATTTGGGTGTGGTCATAGATTTCGTTGATAAAGAAGCAGAAACTTATAATATCGATAAGAATGAAATTTATTTAGTTGGTCATAGTAGAGGTGGAGGCATCGCCATGCTCCGAGCAAGCGATGACAGAAGAGTAAAGAAATTGGCATTATGGGCTTCGCTTTCCGAGTTCGAGAGTTTCTTTAGACCAGAAACCATCGAGCAGTGGGAGAAAGAAGGCGTAGTGTATGCGGTGAATAAAAGAACTGGTCAGAAC
>CANFUB010000158.1 GCA_947450015.1 Bacteroidota bacterium
CAAACGAGCGGCCTCCATAAATTCCATTTCTTTTGCTGCACGGTGCATGGCCTTTTCCGTTTCTTTAATGGCTTTTTCCAATTCCTTTTTGGTCATGTAAGCAAACACAGGATCAGCTGCCAAGTTCATACTCTCAGGCTCAGAATAGAAACGCGGTTCTTCAATAAAGCGTGCATCGGCCACACTCGTTTGTTTCATTATCTCGTCTTTAGATTTAGTAACAGTAGTAGGTGTAATACCATGCTCGGTGTTGTAGGCAATCTGTTTCTCTCTTCTTCTATCGGTTTCCTCTATGGTTTTGCGCATGCTCTCCGTCATTTTATCAGCATACATAATCACCTTACCTCTTTCGTTACGCGCGGCTCTACCTATCGTTTGCACCATGCTTGTAACACTGCGTAAGAAACCTTCCTTATCGGCATCTAAAATACAAACCAAACTCACCTCTGGTAAATCCAATCCTTCTCTCAATAAGTTGATACCTATGAGCACATCAATATTGCCTAATCGCAAATCTCTTAGTATCTCTACCCTATCCAAGGTTTTAACCTCGCTGTGTATATACTGACAGCGAATGCCCAAGCGGGCCATGTATTTGGCCAACTCTTCGCTCATGCGTTTGGTCAAGGTGGTCACCAAAACCCTATCACCCATTTTTACACGCTCTTCTACTTCATCTAATAAATCGTCTACCTGGTTCACGCAAGGCCTCACTTCGATGACAGGATCCAATAGGCCTGTCGGCCTAATCACCTGTTCCACTACCACACCTTCCGATTGGCGGATTTCGTAATCGGCTGGGGTTGCTGTTACATAAATCACTTGATCAATCAAAGCTTCGAACTCCTCGAACTTTAAAGGTCGATTGTCCATAGCAGCAGGCAATCTGAAGCCATAATCCACTAGGTTTATTTTTCTTGCGCGGTCGCCACCATACATGGCCCTTACTTGCGGCATGCTCACGTGACTTTCATCTACCACCGTCAAAAAATCTTTCGGGAAATAATCCAATAAACAGAAGGGTCTATCACCAGGATTTCTTCTGTCCATATACCGACTGTAATTCTCGATACCACTGCAATAACCCAACTCGCGCATCATCTCTAAATCGAAGTTCACCCTTTCTTCCAAACGCTTTGCCTCCAAGGGTTTGCCATGGTCTTGAAAGAATTTTATTTGCCCCACCAAATCATCTTGTATTTCATGAATGGCCGCATTCAAGCGCTCGCGTGGCGATACATAAATATTAGCAGGGTAGATAGCAATATCATCCAATGATTCTATGAGATGTCCAGTCGATGGTTCGAAAGATTGTATTTCGTCAATCTCATTCCCAAAAAAAGAAATGCGATAACCAAAATCATTGTAGGCCAAATACACATCAACCACATCACCTTTCACACGGAAATTACCGCGTTTAAAATCCGCTGTAGTTCTGCTGTACAAGCTATTCACCAAGGCATGTAAGAAATTATTGCGTGCAATTTTTTGTCCTTTACTTACCCTAATAATACTGTCTTCATAATCACCTGGATTACCAGCACCGTAAATACAACTTACCGAAGCCACTACAATCACATCTCTTCTACCACTCAACAAAGAGGTAATGGTTTTCAAACGCATCTTCTCAATTTCTTCATTGATATTTAAATCTTTTTCAATGTATGTGTTGGTGGTGGGCAAGAAAGCTTCAGGCTGATAATAATCGTAATAACTCACGAAATACTCTACCGCATTTTGCGGAAAAAATTGTTGAAACTCGCTGTAGAGCTGAGCCACCAAAGTTTTATTATGACTTAAAACCAAAGTTGGTTTTTGTACTTGTTGGATAACATTGGCAATGGTAAAGGTTTTACCACTTCCAGTAACCCCCAATAAAGTTTGGGCATGGGTGCCTTCATTCAAGCCTTGTACAAGCTGTTTGATGGCGGTTGGTTGGTCGCCAGTCGGCTGAAAAGGCGATATTAATTCAAATTTTGGCAAGAATTTGCGAAGATACTGAAAATATAGAATGTATGTACCTGAAATAAGAAACAAAAAGGGAGAAATCGACTAATAAACCGACCAATCGTATTATTCGTTTACGATGGTATAAACAGAGCCACTTTTTTCAAATGGACCGGTTGATTTCTGCGTCAAAAGATACAACTCACCAGCCGCGTCTTCACCAAAGCTATTAATGTTTTCTTTGAAATCATTGTCTTGTTTATCGGTGATCATTAGGCCTTTCAAAGTCCAATTTTTTGCAGCCCCTTCTAAATAAAAAAGCTTGCCAGTCCAGTCAGCAAAAATATACTTTCCTTGTAGTGAAGGAATCTTTTTTCCATTGTATACATAACCGCCTGTTACACATATGCCATCGCTGTGGCTATACTCTGCAATTGGTAATTCTAAGTTTTGCGTATTGCATAAGCGTTCAGGATTAAAACAGTGCTTAGCCTCCATAATGCGCCAACCATAATTTTTTCCTTTTTCAATAATGTCTACCTCTTCCCATTGGTTCTGACCGACATCCGCACAAAACAAAAATCCACTGACCTTATCAAAAGAAAATCGCCAAGGATTGCGAACACCATATGCCCAAATTTCAGGCTTCACCTTTTTATCAGTAACAAATGGATTGTCAGGAGGAATTTTATAGGCTGAATCTGTATTCACATCAATGCGCAAAATCTTTCCTAACAGCGATTGTAAATTCTGTCCATTGCCAATGGTACCATGTTCGTCGTTGGCACCACCGCCATCGCCCGAGCCAATGTACAAATACCCATCAGGACCGAAGGCCAATTGCCCTCCGTTGTGATTGCTTTCAGGTTGTTGTATCTCCATCACCACCCTACCCGATGTAACATCAGCCACATCAGGATTGGCCGAAACTTTATATTCAGCAATGATACTTTTATGATCGAATTTTTTACTTGAATCAGCAGCACTGTAATAAATATAAAATTTACCGTTGTTTTTATAATCGGGATGAAATGCCAAGCCCAATAAACCCTTCTCAGAGTAGTTTTTATTGATGTCATCCAAAAGGGTATTGATGTCTAAAAAAGGAGTAGCTAGCAATTGACCCTCTTTGATAATTTTTATTAGTCCTGTTTGCTCACAAATAAACAAGCGACCGCTGCCGTCATTCGGGCAATCCATGGAAACTGGACCCGTTAAACCACCAACTACTTGCTTGATTTTTATTTGTGCTTTTCCCACTGGCACTTTCGGTGCATTTGAACATGCACAAAAAATGAAAATAAAAAAAATGAAATACAAATATTTGAAATTCATATTTATAGGTAAAATTAGTTGATTTTCTCTACCACTACTGCAGTGCCATAGGCTAATACTTCTGTTAAGCCACTCATCACTTCATTGGCATCATAACGCATGTTGATAATGGCATTAGCACCCATTGTTTTCGCATGTGCTACCATCAATTGATAAGCTTCTTCTCTTGCCTTTTCACAAAGCTCGGTATAGATAGAACTTTTACCACCAAAGATGGTCATAAAGCCACCTGCCATATTGCCCAAAATACTGCGTGAACGCACGGTAATACCACGCACTAAACCCAATTGTTCTGTCACTTTGTAACCTTCTAAAGAAGTACTAGTTGTAATTAATGTTAAATTGTTCATATTGATTTTTCATACAAATCTAAACTATTTCTCGTATCAAAAATTTCAAAGATTAGTTGAAAAATTAAAATGGGAAGCCAAAAAATTAAAATACTTTTGTCCTTTTAACAGCAATACTTCATGACTAAAGCAATCATATACACCTCCTTCATCATTAACATCATTTTGATAGGATGTGCTACTTACATCATTAGAAAAAAAGGTGGTTTGCGTTTTATTAAAAATAAGTTAAGCATTCAACAAGTGCACGAAGACCATGGTTTCGGTCCTTATTACGAGCAACGTAAAAGTTTGTTCAAAACACTTCCGCAAGATTCAACAGATATTTTATTCATTGGACATAGCCTAATAGATGGTTGCGAATGGTCTGAACTTTTGGAAAACAATCACATAAAAAACCGCGGCATCAATGGCGAAATTATCAAAGGTGTTTTAACCCGCATTGATGAGATTACACAAGTAGCACCTAGAAAAATATTCTTAAAAATTGGCACCAACGATATGGACCATGGCATTAAAGCACAGGAAATGCTCCAAAACTATGAACGCATCATCCTATTTATTCGCCAAAAATGCCCGAAAACAGAACTCTATCTGATAAGTATGTTGCCTGTCTTCCAGCACGACAGAGATAAGGTCCATTCGATTCCTGAAGATTTCAATGCTGGTTTAATGGTATTGGCTCAAAAACACAAAGCCCACTATGTCGACCTGTACCATCCCTTATTGGATGAAAATGGAAACTTAAAAGAAAGTTACAGCAACGACGGCTGGCATTTAATGGGCGAAGGTTATCTAAAAGTCAAAGCGGTACTTTTGCCATTGGTAAATGATTAATCTAGCCTAAAACACAACCGTTTATTTCTGTATCAGTACCTTTTGCGTTACACCATTCACATCGATAGTGTATACGCCTGCGCTCAAATGGCTAATGTCTAAATTAGTTGAGACATTGTTAATTTTATACGTAATAACGCAGGTACCTATTGCATTGTATAATTTCAAAACACCTGTTCCTGTTTTAGTTTCTATCACCAATTCATTGCACCATTGGTAAATTAATAATTTGCTAGGTGGCAAGAACCTAATTTTCCTATAACCTGCAAACCATTGTTGAACCTCAACACGCCTAAAACTCGCTGAGGTAAAATATTTTTCATTGCTTACATACAATTGTTGTCCTCTAAATGCACTAGCCTCAAACTGCCCAAATGATAAGGCATTTCCCAAATCAATTCTACGTTTATTGCCACTAAAAAAATACCCTGTTTGAAAATCGTATAAAAGCCAAATAAAACATCCTCCAACGGTCTTGCTATAACCTCCTAAAATTATTCTATCGCCTTTCGAATTCGTACAGGCCGAAGTTACTAAGCCACCTGCATCAAGGGTTTCTCTTGGTGTAAGACTGTAATTACCAGGCAAACTAGGCATCACATAATGGCGTGTTTTGCCATCCACCCAATCTTTACTAAATAAATGTAAACTATCATGCCAAATACACATGGCTTCAATATCATAATTGTGATTTTGATTGGCCGAAACAAAACTGGTTTGATCCGCTAAATTAAACTGAAGCTCTTCGGCATTTACAGAGTCACTTTTTTGAGAAAAAATTATTTGTGATTTTTGTATGCGATATACTTTTAAATCTTTGCGGGTCCCATCGTTGTTGCCAAATTCTCCAATATAAATATACTGCGAATCTTGGGTCATTTCTTCCCAATCAATATTGGTTTTATTTTTAATAAAAGTGCGGTGAACAATGGCACCCGTGATACTATCAAATGCGTAAATCGCAGGTTCATTGCCACTGTCATTCAATGTCCAAAACCAATTGTTGTAATAAATCAAGCCACTCGTTTCTATAAGACTGTCGCTCAATTTAGAACACACAACCTTGGTTGAATAAGAAGTCGAAGGATAGGTGCAAGAGCCGTCATTAATTTTAGCAGACGAATCATAATTATTTGCTAAAATATCTGTGCACCCTCTTTTTTGCGCTTCAATTTGTTGAAGACCTATGCAAAGACATACAACTAAAAAAAAAGTAGTTTTCATATTTTATCCTGCTATATTTTGTGCATCGGGTGAAACCAAATCATCCGATACTTCATTTCCCATGTCACGCCAAAGATACCCATTTTCAATATTGGTATAAGGGGGCATATTATTAATATATAAATGACCTGTCCCTAGTCCCTGATGTACTTTAGGGTTAAAATTAGCAGTGTATTGCGCTATTGCATTTAAACCAATATTGCCTTCCAAAGCAGAGGTAATCCACCACTGAATACCCAATTCCTCGGCTACCTTTATCCATTTTTCACATTGTACAAATCCGCCCACCAAATTCGGTTTTAAAACAATGTAATGGGGTTTAACTTTAGACAACAATTGTCTAAATTCATCTTCGCTACTATAACCTATCAATTCTTCGTCTAATGCAATGGGCACAGGCGATTGATCGCATAAAAGTGCCATGGCTTTTAACTGCCCTTTCTTAATAGGTTGTTCAATGCTATGCAAATTAAATGGCTTCAAGGCTTCTAACTTTTCCATTGCATTTTCTGGTGTAAATGCACCATTGGCATCTACCCTTAAAATTAATTTGTCACCACCTTTTTGTTCACGTATAAATTGCAACAAACCACATTCTTTTTCAAAATCAAGCGCTCCAATTTTTAACTTTATACATTCAAATCCCTTCTCAATTTTTTCGAGCACCTCGTCCTTCATGGCTTCG
>CANFUB010000159.1 GCA_947450015.1 Bacteroidota bacterium
ATAACTATTAACGATTAACTAATAACTTAATTGGTTGTTTCCTTAATAACCAATAACAATTAACTAATAACTTAATTGGTTGTTTCCTTAATAACTATTAACGATTAACTTATAACAAAAACAAAAAGCGGTTTCCCAGCAATGGAAAGCCGCTTTTTTTTGATTGGTGATGAAGTTTAGAGAGAATCACCAATGCTTGTGGTTTCTAAGTTAATATTTTAAACTAAAATGGCAAATCATCGGCCATATCGGAGGCTTTTGCTGCATTGGCATTTTGTGTTTTTCTGCTTACAAATTCGAAGCTATCCACTCGCACTTCGGTGATTTGTTTTTTCTCGCCTGTTTTGGTTTCGTAGGAGCGATTGGCCAGGGTGCCTTCGATGGCAATGCGTTCGCCTTTGCCAATGTACTTTTCGATGAGCTCGGCTTGCTTGCCCCAGAACACTAAATTGTGCCAGTGGGTAATGGCAATGGTTTCGCCTTTCGCATTTTTTTGGCGCTCGTTGGTGGCTAAAATAAGCTTGGCGACTTTGTTGCCATTGTCGAAACTTTTTACTGATGGTGTAGCGCCAACATGGCCCATTAAACGTACTGAATTGATTAAACTTTTCATGATATATATGTATTTAAATTTTTACTTTTTGAATCGCATTGTTGTATTAGACTATTGAAATTAAAACACAATAGTTTCGATTGGTTGATGCTTGCACTGAACCGTGAGGTCTTTACTTTTTTAGTCATATTAAATTAGATTTAGAATCAGAGATAAATGCTTGTTTCAAAATCCCAAGACCTCTCTGGTTCAGTGCAAAATTGGGGGCATTCAATTCAGTTACTCAATAGTTAAATACTTGTAGTCGAATAGAACCGTTTATAAACGTTTATGGTCGGCTTTGATCTTGATTTTAGGTTGTCAAAATAAACTCCTTTGAGTTTATAAATAATTAAAAAAAAGCTTTATACTTGCATAGCACCCTGTTCTTGGTGCCCTTAATCATTTTTTTTGCTGTGACTGAGGGGCACGGAGTGCGTTAAAAAACTAAAAACAAGTATGAAATGGAAAGCACAATTAATGGATCACAAGGGGGAGAAAAGGATTGCTATTTATTTTGAAAGCAGTCCTGAATTGAATAGCCGAATTAAAAAACTAGAGGGCATTAAATGGAGTCAGACTTTAAAAGTATGGCATGTCCCCGACACCCTCGCCTATCGCCAACAATTCAAAATCGATAGTCCTGAAATTAAAACACTATCAGATGACAAATTAAAACGCATGGCGGCATTTAAGCAATGGTTGCAATCGAAACGCTATAGCGAAAGCACGATTAAAACGTATTCGGAAGCCTTGAAAACGTTCTTGCAATTTTTTTCAGAAAAACCACTTGAGCAAATTGACAACCAAGACATCGTTCATTTTAACAATGCGTATATTTTAAAAAACAAATTATCGGCTGCCTATCAAAACCAGGTGGTGAATGCCATCAAATTATTTTTTAAAACCATAGAGCACAAGGCGATTGATGTTAGCTTGGTGCACCGCCCTAGGCGCGAACATACCTTGCCGAATGTTTTAAGTAAAGAAGAGGTGAAAATGATATTAGAGGCCTTAACCAATATTAAACATAAAACCATGCTAAGTTTAATTTATAGTTGTGGTTTAAGATGTGGCGAATTATTGGCGCTTAGACCTATCCATATTGATTCCAAACGTCATTTAATAATAATAAAAAACGGGAAAGGCAAAAAGGACAGAGTGGTTCCACTAAGCGCTAAAATTTTAGAAATGTTAAGGGACTATTATAAATTATTTACACCCAAAAACTATTTATTCGAAGGTCAACAAATTGGCGAGCCCTATGATGCCAGAAGTTTACAACAGGTATTGAAACAAGCAGTTAAAAAAACTGGTATCACTAAGCCTGTTACCTTGCATTGGTTGAGACACAGTTATGCCACGCATCTTTTAGAAAACGGCACAGACCTACGATACATTCAAGAATTGCTTGGACATAAGCATAGCAAAACCACTGAAATTTATACACATGTTAGCACCAAGGCCATTCAAAATATTCAATCGCCTTTTGATAGTTTATAATTTAAGTTACATTTGAAAAATAAAACGATACATTATAGCGCATACCCTACCCAAAATAGATGTATACACGCTATTTTGTAGCGGGTATAAACAAGTTATAGCCAATTTTAGAACGACCATACAATTATGAGAAAGACTGACATTAAAGACCAAATTTGGACAGCACTATTCTTAGTAACTCCAGTTATTATTTTAGCCAAACTAGGTGACATCTATGCCGACAGTTCATTAAATAGAATTTTATTCGCAGGACTTTTTGGTGGATTTGGTGGACTAATCGGAGCTGGATTTTTACAATTAGCAAAATCAAAGTCGACAGTTATAAAGACATCTCTAGTTCTACTTCTAATTGGACTATGTGTAACGACCCTAGTTGTTGCGACCAAAATGAATAAGCCAACATTACAGACTTGTGAAATTTGTGGTTATAAAGCAATCGGTACAACAAAAAAACAATGTGAATATTGCGGAAGTTTCCCTTGGGACGAACAGAAAAAAATTAAGGGCTATGACGACAAACAAGAATGGTTAAAAGAAGAGCAATTATTTTGGTTTGAACCCGACAGCTTAACAGGGAAAATTGACTTTTATAATCCAACTATTGACGAAGGTTTTGAAAAAGACAAGAATTGGCGGCCATTGGTGACAGAGCAAGAAATCAAAGACGAAATTAACAATGAAAAGTAGAAAAACTGGCTATAACACGGGTTTGGCAAAAGTGGCGGTTCAGTGCTCCGCAGACACATTTGAAGTTAATCAAAGTTTGGTTCTCCGCATCAACATTTGTGGTGAAAATCGCCACCTTCGCCAAGCCCGAAAACGTTAGTGGCAATTCTTTCTAAGCAATCCAAATAAACAATGAAAAGATTAACGACCTTAATTTATTTGACAACTTTCATATTGGCAACAAATTCATTATTTGGGCAAATCCCGAAATATATTTTTAATGAAGTGACAGAAGAAAAATTCAATTCCAAAAATTTCACGAACTCAACAAAAACTTTAAAAGAAAATGTAGGTGTTTATCATTTTGGAGAAAGTGAAGGAGAATGGGATTTAGTTTTCCTGCCTTATAAAGACAGTTTAGTAATTCAAGTTAGGAATGGAACTTGGGCAGAAGATCTTGGTTATGAAGCATGGTTGAGCAAGTGTCAGACGTTTAACAACGTAAAAATTAAAGACAGCAAGTTTTATTTTGGTAATTATAGTGGACAATTTGTAGCGTATAATGAAGGACAAACCAAATCAAAAGCAGTTATACTTTTTTCAGACCCAATACTTGGCATAAACTATAAAAAAGACAGTGCGGAAGTTGGATTTTATTTAACAAGTATTGATACATTTTTTGACGATAAAGAACGTTATGAGCTTTCATTGGAAGTTAAACCAGAAAATTATTTTGTAAATAAGACAAAACAAGAACTGAAAATATTAAGAAATACCATTTATGCGAACTATGGTTTGATATTTCGGGAAGGTGGAGATATGGACAAATATTTTTCAAGTAAAGATTGGTATCAAGGTTGGAGAAATGATGTATCATCTTGTTTAACAGAAATAGAAAAAAGAAACTTGGCAATTTTAAAAAGATTTGAGAATCTGTAAAAATATAAATATCGCTAACAAGGGTTTTGCGTCAGGCGGGGTGACCCCGAAGTATCGTTACAGGCTGTGCAAACTTGGAGCTTTGTGCTTCTATTCAAGTGTAGTGCAGGTTGAAAGTTTTGTGCTCCGAAACCCGCCCGAACGCAAAGCCCGAAAACGTTATAAGTAAGCGGCCAAGAAAATTTTGAATAGACATAATTTAAAAAAGATTTTTTTTGTAAATTTGAGGCATGACAAACACCTCTCTTAAAATAGACATTGAATCACTACCAATTTCACTTCGAAAGGAAGTTGCGGACTTTGTTGCGTTTCTTAAAACAAAAAATAAGAGAAAAACGACAATTAAATCCAGAGAATTTGGATATGCTAAAGGTAAAATTCAACTTTCAAAAGACTTTGATGAACCATTAGACATTTTTAAAGAATACATTTAATGGCATACCTTTTAGACACACATACTTTTCTTTGGTTTGTAGCTGGTAACAAGCAATTACCAGAAAGTGTGAAAGCCAAAATCAAAGACATAGGTGAACTTTGTTTTCTGAGTGTAGCAAGTTTTTGGGAAATTACAATCAAACACCAAATTGGAAAATTGACCTTAGACATTTCCTTAGAAGAGCTATTTGAATATGCAGACAGAAACCAAATCGAAATTATGCAAATTTCCAACGAGCATTTATTGGCACTTTCAAAATTGCCAGGACATCATAGCGACCCATTTGACCGACTAATAGTGTCGCAAGCACTTGCAGAAAACTTGACGCTAATAACAAAAGACAAAGTACTCAAGAAATACAAGATTAAGCACCAATGGGCGTAAAGCCGCCTACTTATAACCGATGTTTGTGCTAGCTGCTGGTTTGGTGTAAATTTGAAAGTTCAGATTTTTTTTTTAAGTTTGTAAGAGGTTGGCAGTTCAGCGCTTCGGTATCGCAGCCTTCGCAATCTATGCAAACCGTTATATGCGATTGCTAGGACGATATGACTAAAATATTCTGTTCACATAAACTCAAGGACTTCCTAGGTCAAAAGTACTTCACTCCTAAGGATGACACTACAAATCATTATGGCGACTGGAACGCGCATCTGTTCTATTACAATGGTCTAAAAAATGTAATCCTCGTAAATAATATATCTTACTATTCTGTATTTCTGACCGACATTAAAAAGGCAGACTTCAAAGACTTTAGCACGCTTTTCTTTAATCGACTGACAGAGCAACTACAATACGACAAAGTAATTGGACCTGCTGACGTGTTAATTACAATTCAAAAGTACGCGTCATTGCATTTTGCTAGGACAAACAATGACAAAAAAACAATAGGGACAATCAATGACTTCGTTTTTCAATATGAAGTCCGTAAAGAGCACTACTACTGGGTTGACAAAAATTTACTCGAATACAATTCATCTATCAACGAAAGTTTTACTGGCGCTGGACGAACTGAATCATCAGCATACGGACGACCAATTCAGGACATGCGGAACCTTTTAGACACCAGCCCCTAACAGCGGGTTAAGCACCTTTTATTTGGGCAGTAACGGTCAAATGCATAACTTGGATTTAGCAAAAAAGCGGATACTTAGCCGCAAAACGTAAGTGGCGCGACCACCGAAATACAAAAGACAGCATGACAAAAAACAATCTTTCATATCGCATCGGGACAATTGATGACGTTGACCAATTACAAGACCTCCATATCATCGCATACGGACAATTCCAAAACGCTTTGACACCGGAAAACTGGGCGACATTTAATAGCAATCATCAAAACAGACAAAGATTTGTAGACATTCTTAATATCGCTAAATGTTTCGTTTGCCTCGACCATGACAAAATAATTGGTGTTGCTTATGTTATTCTCAGTGGTAATCCGACAGACCTTTTCAAAACGGAATGGTCTTATATTAGAATGGTTGGTGTTAATCCAAAATATCGCGGACAAGGAATTGCAAAAGCTCTAACCAAAATGTGTATTGACTTTGCAAAGAAAAATAATGAAAAGATTATTGCACTGCACACTTCAGAATTCATGGACGCTGCAAGACATATTTATGAACGCATTGGGTTTAAAGTTCTCCAAGAAATTCCCCCCTTGTTCGGCAAAAAATATTGGTTGTACACCTTAGACCTAAACTGACAAAGCTTTGTGTCGCCACCAGACAGGTAACAGCAGTTACGCGACCACTTTTTGCGCATTAACACTCATATGTGTAACTTGTCAAAACAAAAAGCGGACGCTTAGTCGCAGAAAGTGAACAGATATTATAAAATGACCCGGAAATTAGCTTTCATACTTGTAACAATTTTACTTACAAACGGTTCTTTCGGTCAAACGCTTGACCGAAAATTTGAACTTGAAAAAATTTTTCTTCAGTTACCAATTGATACTAATCTTACACTTTTAATTGCTGCTGCAAAATCAGACACAACAATTAAAAAAAACAATGATACTTCCACTAACAAGTCTGACTACTTTACAGGTTACTTAAGCAGCCATCAACAATTTAAAATACAACCCAAAAGCTATCAAATTGAAATTTTTACCTCTAAAAAACATGGAACGGGTGGTCAAATTGCAGACAGTATTTTAATCGTCGCACTTTATGCCACATATGGCAATACTCTCACAAAAGAAATTAAGAACCAAT
>CANFUB010000160.1 GCA_947450015.1 Bacteroidota bacterium
CTTAATTGAAGATATAGAACGCGACACCGAATTATTTGATGGTATAGCCAATGCGCCAATAACAGCTATTTCAGCCATTTACAAAGGCATGAAGCATGCTGGTATAACAGTGTCCTTAGATGGTCATGGGGTTGATGAAATGTTATATGGCTACCTTTACATGGTGTATGATTTGTGGTTGGAAGCGCTAAAAGAACAAAATGCAAGTGAAGCGCATGCACATGCAACAACCTTATCAGGTTTGTATTATCCAGCCTATCAAACGGCAAAGAAAAACGAATTACTTAGCATCAATAAACAATCGATTAATAACATGAATCGAATTAAATGGCATGTTAAAAAATGGTTGCAAACTTCCAATACAGATACTAAGCTTTACCAACCCATAACCTTGCCTTCCTTAAGTGATAAACCGTATGATTTTTCTCACTTTAAAACAAAGGAACGCCTTTTATTTTACGAATTTTTTCAAAATTCTTTACCAGCTTTGTTAAGAAATTTTGATAGGGCAGGCATGATGAACAGTGTTGAAATAAGAATGCCTTTTTTAGATTACAGGGTAGTTGAATATGTTTTTTCTCTGCCTTTTGAAAGTAAAATTGGCAATGGATTTACGAAACGCATTCTAAGAGAGGCCATGGCCAATAAAATGAATGAAGAAGTTCGGACCAGAACTTTTAAAGTGGGTATTGCAAGTCCATTTGAATTTTGGGCACAGAACCATTTGAAAAAATGGCTCTATCTGAAAGTTGAAGAAATGGAAACAAAGGATTTTGAAAATTATACCAGAATATTAGATGAGTATTATCAAACAGGTAATAAAAAATTGTTAGAAAAAGTTTGGATTGAGATAAATATGAAAATAATAAATAAAACATGAAAATAGGCGTTTTAGGACTAGGTTACGTGGGAATTGTAAATGTTGCTTGCTTTTCAAAGGCCGGCTATAAAGTTACTTGCTCAGATGTTAAATCACAGAAAGTATCACAGGTTAAAAATGGTAAAAGTCCAATATTAGAGCCAGAAGTAAATTCCTTGCTATCTGAAGGTGTAAAATCTGGAAATATTATTGCCACAGAGAATGCTAAAGAAGTAATTGAAAACAGTGATTTAGTAATTGTTTGTGTTGGTACACCAAGCAAGGCAGATGGAGAAATTAATCTTAGTTACTTAAATAACATTGTATTGGAGATTTCTTCTTATTTAAATGTAAACGATAAAAAATTTATAGCATTTCGAAGCACAGTACCGCCCGGTACCACAGAATTTATATGCAATAAGTACTTTGGCGATAAATTCCCTAATGTAATACCAGTATTTTATCCAGAATTTCTAAGAGAAGGTTCTGCTGTTAATGATTTTTATAATTATGGCAGATTAGTTATTGGCAAACCCGAAAAAAGTGAAATATCTGAATTAATTACGATCCTGCATTTAAATTTAGAAGCACCTGTCTATATAGTTGATTTAAAGACTGCAGAATATTCAAAGTATATCGATAATAGTTTTCATGCATTGAAAGTAACTTTTGCAAATGAGATTTTTGGATTAGGAAATGAATTAGGCGTTGACGTAAAGTTGGCACACGAAATATTTATTTCGGATACCAAACTGAATATTTCAAAACTTTATTTGAAACCTGGTTTGCCATTCGGTGGATCTTGTCTGCCAAAGGATTTGAGAGAGTTGCAATATTTAATCGGGAAGTCAAAAAGGGAGATGAATTTATTAAAGAGTCTAATTCCAAGTAATGATAATTTTTTAAACGAGTTATATTTAAAAATTATTGAACAGAACGCTCGAAAAATTGCCTTCATAGGTGTAACCTTTAAAAATTATTCTGATGATTTAAGGGAAAGTCCAATTTTGAAAATTTATGATAAAATAGAATTGGATAAAAACTACCAAATTATGATGTGGGATGAGGATTTTAACAAAGAAAATATTAGAATTGAATTTCCGCATCTATTCTCTATAATTACCGATTTTGATAAAATAATTTTAGAAGCAGAATTAATAATTGTCTCAAAGAGATTTTTAAAGTTAGTTTTAGAAAAAAGAAATCTGAACCAAAGGGTCATCAATATATCAGATGAACAATCAATTAAGCATGTAGAAAATTTGGTTAATCTTTACAATTAACCTTATGAAATTAATTTATGTCTATTTAGGAGGGGGTAAAAATGAAACAAGTGTACAAAATAAAATTATATGTCAAATAAACGAACTGAATAATAATTCTGTTCAGACTGTGGGCTATTTCTTTACGCCTGATGTTGATGAAACCTATAAATTAGCGCCAAATGTTAGTTTAATTCCCTTACAACCATACCTAGGAAATAAAAAGTTTTTTAATAATTTTTTTGAAGCTAAACATTTCTATAATCAGATGAACGACTGGTTAAAAAAGGAAAGTGATAATTTTGATTTTATTTTTTTAAGACATGTTAATGCTAATAAATCTTACTTTAAATTATTGAATAATTTCTCGAACAGAATATACCTCTATATTCCTTCGAATAGCATTATGGAAAATTATCGAGAGGTTCAATACGCAAAGAAAGCATCAATTGTTAGCACCTTGTTTAGGTGGATTGAATTCTATTTTTGTTTTTATTTTAATGAATTAAATCTTTGGAAAAATTACCTTTCAAAACTGAAAGGGGTTGTCGTTTTTACAGAGGAGTTTGGGAACATTTTAAGAAAAAAATCAAAAGGAAAAATAAACATTATTTATAATCGCGATGGTGTAAATTGTAGTGAAATACCAATTCGAAAATTCAATGGGTATAGTAACCCTAAAATCAAGTTGCTTTTTATGAAAGGAAGTTCATCAAATCAACCTTGGTCGGGTTTGACTAGATTAATTGAGAGTATAAAACAAGATAATAAGCATAGATTTGAATTATATGTGACTGGAAACATTGTCAATACAGAAGATTATCAAGAAGATTTTATTAAGCTTACAGGAAGGTTGTCAAATGAGGAATTAATTAATTTAGTTAATGACATGGATTTGGGAGTAAGTAACTTGGCAAATTATTTAATCGATTTCAATGAAACAACCAACTTGAAAAGCAGAGACTATTTTGCCAGAGGTTTACCTTTTATTCAAGCGAATACAATGCCAGATATTGAGGGCACAACTGCACAAAACTTTTATCTCTTATTGCCTAATGATAATACAATTATTGACATGAACGCAGTTGCTGATTTTGCACTCAAAATGAGGCAAGATAAGGAGGTGTCTCAAAGAATGAGAGACTTTGCTCAACAAAAGCTTGATTGGTCTGTAACAGTCAAAGAACTTTCACAAAATCTCTATATACTTTAAGGATAAAACTGTTAGGAATTTAATGATTTTTCAAGAAACAATAAAGGAAGTTCGGACCAGAACTTTTAAAGTTGGTATTGCTAGTTTATTTGAATTTAGAATTCTTAAAATAGAATAAGAAAAGCATTAAGAAATAATAGATCAATACTTTGTCAAAAGCGATAAAATCTAATTGAGAAAATATGGTATAGGCTAAAAGTAGAAATAATTAAATGATTAAATTGAAACTTTGTTATATATTTTTATCTGCAGGAATAGAAAGTGATTCAGTCCAGAAAAAGGTTATTTCTCAAATTAGAGGATTAAATGACTCAGGAGCTGAATGCAGGGGGTTTTTTTTTACAAATGATGTTGATGAAGTAACTGTATTTGATAAAAATATAATCTTAATTCCATATCCAAGGACTCAAAAGCGACTCTTTAATATTATTTATCAAAAGAAGGGGTTGCATAATTTTGTCAAACATTATTTAAAACAAAATTTAAATGTTGATGAATATATCTATTTAAGATACCCAGGTGTTACACACGAACTTTATAAGCTTGCAAAAGAATTTAAAAATAGAATTATCTCAGAACATCAGTCCAAAGAAATTGAAGAAATTAAAAGTCTTAGAAATGAACATCCGATTTCTTTTAATGTTAGTAAAATAATAAGTTATTTTCTTTATCAATTTTGGCCTATTTATAATGAAGTTATTTGGTCCAAACCTTATTCAAAGTGGCTCCTTGCAAAGGTTGCAGTGACCAATGAAATTGCAGAATACCAAGCTAAAAATTGTAATAAAGTATGGGTAATCCCAAATGGCATTGAAACATCAAAGTATAAAATTAGAGTATCACCCCAATTAGAAGGCAAATTAAAAATTATTTTTTTAAAGGGAACCTCAGGAAATGCTCCTTGGAATGGCATTGACAGATTGGTCAAATCTATTGATAATTACCCAAACAATAAATCACTTGAACTGTATATTTGCGGTCATATTATTGAAGGAGAAGTGCCAAACAGAGATTATATAATACAAACGGGTTACTTAAACTCAGAGGAATTGGATCATTTAATTTCTAATGTGCATTTTGGGTTTTCTACACTTTGCCTATACAGAAAACAACTTAACGAAGCAGCAGTATTGAAGGCAAGAGAGTATTTTGCAAGAGGCTTACCTTTTGTCTATGGTTATATTGACCCTGATTTGGAAAATATAGAATCTGCAAAAAAATATTGCTTTAAAGTTAGTAATGATGATACCCTTGTAAATTTTGATGAGGTGATACGCTTTGTCAATAATGTTTATTCCGATCCATTTTATGTAACAAAAATGAGAAATATCGCAATTGAAAACTTGGATTGGAAAGCAAAAATGCATCAACTTAAAATCAACATAATTCAACAAATAACATAATGTCAAAAATATTATGAATTTTCTGTTTTTGTGACGATTCGGCAGCCATTCTTATCGGTGGTCGTATAGAAGCGGCTGATCAATAAAAAATTATAGGATCATTTATAGGATAACTAAAAATAGATTGAAGCATTTTAGAATAGATTAAAAATCATGGAAAAAAAGAAATCAAAGTTAAAAATAATTATTTATTCACTTCTGCCACTATTGGCTTTATTAATTGCAGCCGAACTGTTGCTCAGAGTAGTGTATTTTCAAAGAAATAACAAAGATAGTTTTGCGCTTGTTGCATTAATTCATAAAATGCAAAATAGGAATGCAGTAATTGAAACTGAAAACAGATTTATAAGACTTAAGGAGTTGCGTCCGGGTCTTAATTATAAAATAAGACCACAAAAAGAGTATTTGCAAAATTGCGAAAATTTAATAGACAAAGAATATAAATTCAGAACAGATTCGAATGGATTTATACTACCTCAATTTAATGATATGAATTCCTCATTTTCAATATTTTTCTTGGGTGGTAGCACAACAGAATGTTCCTTTGTTTCAGAGGATTTAAGATACCCATATTTGGTAGGTAAACATTTGAATGACACATTTCAAAATAAAGTTAATGTCTATAATAGTGGGGTAAGTGGTAATCACACTTACCACGCAATCGATATTTTATTGAATAAAATTGTTCCAATGAAACCCAAATATGTGGTTTTAATGGAGTGTATCAATGATTGGACCACCCTGTTGTTTGAAGGCAGCTATTGGAACAACAATCCAACACGCTCTCTAATAATAGATCCCAACAGTAAATTACCCATTAATTCCGATGAATGGGCCCATTTGAGAGGAAAAAAATTAGCATGGGATGCCGAAAAAATTGTTGAAGAATTTAAGAAGGCCCAATTAACCTTTATTAGCATTTGCAAAGCCAATAATATAGAGCCAATTTTAATGACCCAAGCGAATAGATATAGCCAAGTGCCAGATGAAAAAATAATAAAAGATTTGAAAAGTAAATTGGAGCCTTTCGGTTTAACATACGATGATGTCAAGAATATTAATACATTAATGAACAATCAAATTCGAGAGAATGCCTCTGAAAACAATCTTTTATTAATTGACTTAGATCGTCTAGTGCCTAGATCAAATACCTATATGTATGACATTGTTCATTACAATGACAAAGGTTCAATTCTAGCAGCAGAAATCATAAGCAAGGAACTCATAAAAAAAATAAAATAGAAATGGAGACCTTAAATGAATTGTGGCAATTCATCAAAGAAAGAAAGAAATGTTGGTTATTGCCCATTATTGTGGTTTTATTACTTATCGGTGCTTTGCTAGTATTTGGGGGAAGCAGTGCTTTAGCACCATTTATTTATACCCTATTTTAAAATAGCGAATATTAAAAAAGTAGTCAACTTTGGTTTTTACATAGCCGCATAATTAGGGTAGGAAAAGCCTAATAAAGTTTGAAGCATTTTGCATGAATAGCAACAAAAAAAGCATTAAAATTTCAACAAACATGGTAGTTTTATTTTACACAACGCACACTTAGAATGATTAAATATATTAAACCTGACAAACTGTTCCTAATGGCTGTTTTCATTGC
>CANFUB010000161.1 GCA_947450015.1 Bacteroidota bacterium
AGAACAGATGGCGTAAGGTTTTTTACTTCAACCGTACCATTGCCAGATATTGTATTATGGACCATCCAAGGTGGAAGTATTAGTTCAAGTAATGCAAGAGATACCACTGAGCCCGTTTTTTACAATACTGCAGGTACCTTTAAAACTTATAGCGTCTCAACATTTACAAGCACTGGTGATATTAGTTATGATACCTTTACTGTGATTGTTAAGGATTGGCCACCGCCTCCTTTTTATTTTCCTCAAGATACAGGATACTGCCAAGGAACACCATTCTCAATTGCATTATCAGGACCAACTTTTAAATACCTTGAATACCTTTGGAGCACAGGCGAAACAACCCAATCAATCACTGTTAATTCACTTGGCACCGTTACTTTAGATTTAACAATAAGAAGTGATAGTAGGATATGTTACTCAAGTAAAAACACAGTTAATATTTCTGAATACCCTAGTCCTACTGTTAACTTGGGGAATGATAAAACCATGTGCCAAAACCAGACCTTAGTACTCGATGCAAGAGGAAGTGCTGGCTATAAATATTTGTGGAAACCCAATGGCGAAGTTACCAGAACCATTACCGCCACCTTGCCTGGTATTTATACAGTTGAAGTTACCAATTCAGATAATTGCAAAGCCACCGATGATATTGAGTTGATTGATAGTTGCCCACATATAGTATTTATACCTGATGCAGTAAGTCCCAATGCCGATTTACTCAATGATGTATTTGTAAAAGTTTGGAACTTTACACCCAAAGATTATACGTTTTCTATTTACGACCGCTGGGGTGAACTATTGTTCGAAACCAATGATGTGAATGCCGCATGGAATTGCAAGGTAAATGATGAATTGGTGCAACAAGATATCTACGTTTATAAAATTACGTATGTTGACACAGATAAGAAATACTACGAATTGCGCGGTACTTTCTTTGTTGTCAGGTAATTTAATTCTGCCAAACAGAAGTGCCCTCGCTGCAGTTTTTACAGATATCAATGTATTGTCTGCCTCTCAAAATCTGAGCCCTAAATTGTTTGTAATTGTCGCTTTGCCAAATGTCATTAAACGACTTTTCTCCCAAATTACCCAATTGGTAAGTACCATCTTTATCGAAACAACAAGGTACTACTTTGCCATCCCAAGTGATGACACAACTGTGCCACAAACGCCAACAATGGTCTAATAATTTGTTCTTGAATTGGTAATTGTCTTCCGCTTTTTTATAGCGACTATAATTTTCGTTTTCGGGAATTAAGTCACTGCCATTTTCGTAGTCGTAAATTTGTGCCGACTTAATCGCCAACTCATCGACACCATAGGTTTTGGCCAAGGCTTTGATCTCATTTAATTCATGTTCATTGTGTTTGAAGACGATGAATTGCCAGATGATATGAGGTGTAGAAGCTTTCATATCCTGCTTCGCTTTTACTAAATTTTTTGTACCCTCTAAGACCTTTTCTAATTGCCCACCAATTCTGTATTTGCCATACGTATCTTGACTAGTTCCATCAATAGAAATGATTAAACGATCGAGGCCACTCGCTATGGTTTTTTCAGAATTCTCTTCCGTCAAATAATGCGCATTGGTACTCGTGGCTGTGTAAATTTTATGGCGATTGGCATAACTCACCATCTCTAAAAATTTGGTATTCAAATAAGGTTCGCCTTGAAAATACAAAGTAACATAACCCGTGGTTGGATGCAACTCATCGATGATGCGCTCGAACACCGGTTGTAATAACATGCCTGTGGGTCGCGAGAAACTGCGCAAACCACTTGGGCATTGCGGACAGCGTAAATTGCAGGAGGTGGTTGGCTCTACTGAAAATGCGATGGGCTGTCCCCATTGCACTGGCTTCTTTATTATTTTAGAAACATAATAACTGCTAATTACTTTAGTAGCATTCAGCACCCTTTTATAGGTTAAATTTTTACTTAATAAATTGCGTATGTCTTTGTAGTTTTTATTCAATTGTATTAATCGTAAAATTCAACTTTTATATCTTGTCTGGTATACCCTAATTCTTTGATATTATCTCTAGTTTGCTTCAGCATTTCGGTCCAACCACACAGATAAAACAAGCCATCTTTGGTGGTTTCCAAAACCTTTAAATAATGTGGATGCACATACCCTGTTAAGCCTTCCCATTGGTCGCGACTCAATACAGGATGGTAAGTAAAATTCGGAAATGTTTTCGCCAAGTTTTCAAATTCTGTTTTGTATAAAATATCTTCTTTTTTTCTGCAGCCAAAAAACAAATGAATTGGCAAGGTATGTTTTCTTTCAATCAATAATTCTTTGATCATGCAGCGAAAGGGTGCAACACCCGTACCTGTGCAAATAAAAAATAAATTCTTTTCGATGGGTTCTTCGGGCAAAACAAATCGTCCTTCGGGCAAAGAAGCCGTTAAGGTATCACCTATTGTTTGTTCGAATAATAAGGGTGTGGCTGCACCATCTTCTTTAAACACCACACAAAGTTCAATACTATAGGCATCTATTTGCCCCGCAATTGAATAACTTCTTGTGTCGAATTGATGGTTCAAACCTTCGAATTTTAAAATCACAAATTGCCCAGCTTTAAAATGAATAGGCTGCTCGTATGTCAACATAAAACGCCTAACAGTTGGCGATTCTTGTATCACATCTTTAATAAGAGCTTTATGAAATTGAAGGTTGTGCAATGTTTATTTTTATTATACAAAACTACGCAAATGTTGGCAGCAAAGTGGATTGAAAGCCATAGGTTTTAAAAATAGTACTATAGAAACTAGTTAGGCCTTGTGTGCTGCGCGCATTAATCGATCGTTAATGGCCAATCCCAAACCTTCTGGTGGCACCAAATCAGTGATGATCATATCGCTATCACTTTGATCGAGCAAATGCATCATGCTAAACAAATTTTTAGCCGCTTCTTCTAAACTGCCTTTCTCACTCAAATTATAATTGATGATGTGAGCTGGCAAATGAATTTCTCCAAAGCTCAATACACTTATTTTTTGATCGGCATATTCTTTAATATGGGCTTCAATATTGTCTACAATTTTAAAAAGCTTATTTGGTGAATAGTGTTTATCTAACTGTCCTGGTGCACTTGGATTGCTATTCTGACTTACATTCATTACCACTTTTTTACCAATCACAGCTTCAATATGGGCCACATCTAATCCTCCTAATCGCATAATTACAACCTCATCGCCCGAACAATCGACAATGGTACTTTCAATACCAACAGCACATTCATCGCCATCTAAAATATAAGGAATCACATGACCCAATTGCGCTTCAACATGCTCGGCTGTTGTAGGACTGATAAACCCAAAGGGATTGGCACTTGGTGCTACCAATGGAAACTCCAACTGACTCAATAAAGATAGAGTCATAGGATGGTTGGGAATTCTTACGGCTACATAATCGCTACCAGCAGTAGCGATGTAAGGAATAATGGGTTTCTTTTTTAACAATAAGGTTAAAGGACCGGGCCAAAAAGCATTGGCCAATTTCAAAGCTGTTTCGTTAATTGATTCTACATAATTATAGACCTCAAAAATATTCACCACGTGCAAAATTAAAGGATCGAAGAAGGGTCGGTTCTTGGCTTTAAAAACAGAGACAATGGCATCTTCGTTCAATGCATTGGCCGCCAAACCATATACCGTTTCGGTTGGTATGGCCACTGGCAAGTTCTGTTCTAAAAGCTCAACCGCATGGTCGATATCGACACCTATCATTAGCTTCTTTTTAGTTTGTACTTTTCAATCTTGTTGTAAAGGTGACTTCTTTGAATGTCTACCTCAACAGCAGTTTTAGCAACATTCCAATTGTTCTTTTTCAATTTCGATTCTAAGAAAATGGTTTCTGCATAATCTTTAAAATCTTGAAACTTGTCGAACTTGTCTAACAATACATTTTGCGTTTTAGAAACAGGTGATGAAGGGTTGCTATAAGCAATCACATCTTCTACAGTAATTTTAGCATCCGATAAAATCACCAAACGCTCAACCACGTTTCTAAGTTCACGGATATTACCCGTCCAGTTCACATTCTTTAACTCATCGAGTGCGCCCGGTGCGAAATTTTTTCTTACACCAGAATCTTCACAAATTTCTTTCAAGAATTTTTCGGCAATCACAGGAATATCATCTACCCTTTCGTTCAATGTTGGCACGTGAATCATGATCACACTTAAACGGTGGTATAAATCTAAACGGAAGGTGCCTTTTTCAACTTCTTCCAATAAATTTTTATTCGTTGCAGCCAACACGCGCACATCTACATTCACAGATTTATCGCCACCTACACGTTGCAATACACCTTCTTGAATCACGCGCAATACCTTAGCTTGAGCGGCTAAACTCATGTCGCCTATTTCATCTAAAAACAAAGTACCGCCATGGGCTTGTTCGAATTTACCAATGCGTTGTTTAATGGCAGTTGTAAAGGCGCCTTTCTCGTGACCGAACAATTCGCTCTCGATTAATTCTGTTGGGATAGCTGCACAATTCACTTCGATTAAAGGTGAATTCGCTCTATTGCTTTTCTCATGAATCCAACGCGCTACAAGCTCTTTACCTGTTCCGTTTTCACCAGTAATTAATACGCGTGCATCGGTAGGTGCTACCTTTTCGATGGTGTCTTTTATTTTGTTAACGGCTGGTGTATCACCAATGATGTCGCGGGTTTTGGTAACCTTACGTCTCAAAACTTTGGTTTCTACTACCAAATTATTTTTATCAACGGCATTGCGAATGGTAATTAGCAAGCGGTTCAAATCTGGTGGCTTGGCGATAAAATCATAAGCACCTTTGCGCACAGCTTCAACAGCAATGTCGATGGTACCATGACCAGATATTAAAATGAAAGGCACTTCAGGGGCCATTTCGATGGCTTTGGCCATCACTTCTAAACCATCCATGTTGGGCATTTTGATATCACAAAGTACCACATCGTATCCATTATCGTTTAACAACTCGAGACCCTTTTTTCCGTTCTCGGCTAAATCAACCTGGTATTGTTCTGCAGTCAATATATTCTGCAGCGCATCTCTGATTGGTTTTTCGTCGTCTATTACTAATATTTTAGGCATATTTTAAGTGTATTCAAAAATATACAATTAAGTACTGCTTGAAATGCACAAGTTTTGTACATAGTGAAAGTAGTTATTTGTTATTGGTTAATAGTTATTAGGAGGAAATTTTTGAATTTGAAGGATTGACTTCAAATAAAAGCCAACACTGTACATCCTCAATAACTTAATAACCTAATAACTCAATAACCTAATAACCTAATAACCCTATAACAAATAACTTAATAACTCATTAACCAATAACTTTCACCAACGACATTTTCTCTATAGATTTGTTACCTTAATCAATTGGAGAATAAATTACTCAATACAGGCATTGCTTATCTCAAAGGCGTGGGTCCCCAAAAAGCTGAATTAATTTCGGTCGAAACGGGCGTGTTTACCTATTGGGATTTGATTAATTATTTTCCTACGCGTCATGTCGACAAATCGACCCTTACTGAAATTAGAAGTATTAATAGCGAAAGTGATACAGTGCAAATTAGAGGTAAGTTAAATAAGATTGCCTTACTCACAGCACCTAGTGGCAAGCGACTGACAGCCACCCTTACCGATAGCACTGGTAGCATTGAATTAATTTGGTTTAAGAATTATCAATATGTCATCAAAGCTTTAAAGGAAGATGCGTTGTATACTGTATATGGCAAGCCTAATGATTTTAAAGGTCGCTTCTCCATATCGCATCCTGAAATAAAATTATACCAAGCCGAAGACAATGTGAAAGGCTTGCCTTTAGAACCTGTATATCCATTAACAGAAAAACTAAAAGCCCGCTTTATGGACTCGCGTTTTTTCATGGGCATTATCAAACAAATATTGCACCATCCGGATTTCGATTTACCTGAGTATATCCCTGAGTCGGTTACCAAACCTATGAAACTCATTCATAGAAAATCGGCCTATCAACAAATTCATTTACCGCAAAATAAACAAGTGCATGCGGCAGCAACACGTAGAATAAAGTTCGATGAGATGTTTACCTTGGCCATGCGAGCCGAGAAAAACAAGGCCAATCGTTTGATAGAACAACGCGGTATCCGTATGCCAAAAGTAGGCGAATTGTTTAATGTGTTTTTCAAAAAATACTTACAGTTCGAACTCACCAATGCGCAAAAGCAGGTGATCAAAGAAATTAAAGATGACATAGGCAGTGGCAAACAAATGAACCGCTTGTTGCAAGGCGATGTGGGCAGTGGAAAAACCATTGTAGCTCTGCTATGTATGCTCATAGCGATTGA
>CANFUB010000162.1 GCA_947450015.1 Bacteroidota bacterium
AATAATTACAAAATCTGACGGTAATATTTTACACGAAATAAATAACAAAAATGCCTATGATTTGTATGTCGACTATCTCGGCAAATATGCTGATGACTTGCCTGGTTCAGCCTTGCTTTTCCCCTTGGCCTTACAGGTAGAGAACAGTGATGTGCCATTGGTAAGAACCATCTTATCTGTCGATAAAGTTAATAAGACCATGACCTTTGCTGGTGATATGCCAGAGAATACCTCGGTGCGTTTTATGACTGCAAATTTTGACAATTTGATTGATGCCGCAGGGAATGCAGCAAAGTATGCCCAAATAGCCTTGGCAAAACCAGTGGAATTTGCCCTTTTAATAAGCTGTGTTGGTAGAAGAATTGTGCTTGAGAAAAGGATTGAAGAGGAAATAGAAATTGTATCGTCGGTGTTTAAAAATAATGTGCCCATGGCTGGGTTTTATTCTTATGGCGAACTTTCACCATTACAAGGAGAATCGGAATGTAGGTTGCACAATCAAACCATGACCATAACTACTTTTTCAGAATCGTAAAACTATTAACTATGCACAAACTCCTAAAACGTCAAATTGCAAAGTATCTACCCGATATTAATTTAAATGAAGAAGGGTTCAAAAGTTTTTTATCAGCGATTAGCGAATCTTATGCGTCATTTGAGCGTGATAAAGAATTGTCGAGCCATGCCTTTACATTAAGTGAAAACGATTACAATGAAATTAATCTTAAATTAGTTGAAGAGATAGATTCGAAAAAAATATCGATTGCAAAATTGAAGGAAACAATTATGCAGATTGATAGTGAAACAGATTTTGAAGACACGCAAGATGATATTGTCAGCATTGCAGAGTATGTAAAGAAAACCGTTGAACAACAGCGTGAGTTTGAAGGTCAATTGTTACAGTACAGCAAGCGCATGACCTCCTTGATTTCAAGTTTGCATTCTGGTATTTTGTTAGAGAATGAAAACAGAGAAATTGTATTGACGAATGAAATTTTTATCGAAATGTTCGGCATACCTGCTCGCCCTTCTGAGCTGGTAGGTTTAGACTGTTCTAAAATGGCAGAGCAAACAAAACCGATGTTCAAAGATGGAGATGGTTTTGTGAGCCGTGTAGATGAACTTTTGCATAAAAAAGAATTAACAACCGGTGATATTATTGAATTGACGGATGGGAGATGGTTTGAGAGGGATTTTATTCCAATTTTTGTTGAATCCAATTTTAAAGGTCACCTTTGGAGTTACACAGATATAACAGAAAAAAATAAAATTTTAAATGCCATTGCCGAGAGTGAAGCCAAGAGCAAACTGATTATGAATTCGGCACTCGATGCGATTATTACCATCGATGAAATGGGTTTTATATTGTTGTGGAACCCTCAGGCAGAAAAAATATTTGGTTGGAAAGAAGATGAAGTAATTGGACGAAGGTTGTCTGAGACCATTATTCCTGAGCGTTTAAGAGCATCGCACGAAAAAGGAATGGCGCATTTTCGTGCCACCTCAGAGGGACCCGTTTTGCAAAAGATTATTGAATTACCGGCGATTAATAAAAATGGCAGCGAGTTTCCTGTTGAACTTTCAATCGCTCCAATTTTCCATGATAATAAAATGTTCTTTTGCTCATTTATCAGAGACATCTCAGAACGCAAACGTTCTGATTTAGCACTGGCAACAAGTGAACAAAAATACAGAAGTATTATTGCCAATATGAACCTTGGTTTATTAGAGGTCGACCAGGAAGATAATATTCAGTTTTGTAACCAAAGTTTTACAGATATATCGGGTTATGCCATTGAGGACATTATGGGTAAAAAGGCCTCGGCTCTGTTTACGTCAGAGAAAGGTCAAAAAGTTATTTCAGAGAAAAATGACCAAAGAAAATCTGGCAAATCGGATAGTTTTGAATTAGAGATTATCAATAAAAAGGGAGAGAACAGATGGTGGTTGATCAGCGGTGCGCCCAATTACAATGACAATGGCGAAATTATAGGTTCGATTGGAATTCATTTGGACATTACTAAACAAAAAAGATTAGAACAGCAATTAGGCGCAGCATTAATTAAAGCGCAAATTGCTTCGGAGGCTAAGCAAACTTTTATTGCCAATATGAGCCACGAAATACGCACCCCTTTAAATGCAATTATTGGCATGGTGCGCGAATTGGGTAGAGAAAAATTAACCAAGACTCAGAATGTGTATGTAGAGAACAGTGAAAAGGCTGCCAAACATTTGTTGAGCATGGTGAACAATATTCTCGATATCTCGAAAATAGAAGCAGGCGAAATTATTTTCGAAAACAGTGAATTTAACTTAGAAGCCTTGGTCGAAATGGTGAAAAATATTCTTGAAATCCAAGCCCAAGAAAAGGGTTTGCATTTTATTTGTGATTTATCACCTGATATTAAACCTGTTTTAATGGGCGATAGCAGTAGAATTAGACAGGTATTAATTAATTTAATTGGCAATGCCATTAAGTTCACCGACAAAGGCATGGTGAAATTAGAGGTGAATGTTGTCAGTTCAGTGGACAATAAACAAAAACTGAAGTTTAAAATCGAAGACACGGGTAGGGGCATGAGTCCTGAATTTTTGAAAACAATTTTTGATAAATTCTCTAGAGAACAATTGGTGAATTCTAAAAAGATTGAGGGCACTGGCTTGGGTATGCCTATTACCAACGAGTTGATAAATCTAATGGGTGGTTCATTAAATGTTAAGAGCACCCAAGATGAGGGCACCATTGTTGAATTTGATTTGGAGTTAAAGGTTGGCGATTCTTCTAATATTTTGAGTCCAACTGATACAATAACGCAAAATAATTTAAACGGCCTCCATTGTTTATTGGTAGAAGACAATGAAATGAACAGGTTAATTGCAGGTAAAAGCTTGAAGTTTTTTGGTTGCAATGTGACAGAGGCAAGCAATGGTGTTGAAGCCATTGAACTTTTGAAAAAGAATACCTATCAATTTATTTTGATGGATATTCAAATGCCAGTAATGGACGGCTTGGAGGCCACCAAATTCATTCGTAACCATTTAAAGTTAAGTGTTCCAATAATTGCATTAACTGCCAACGCTTTTAAAAGCGATATTGATGCCTATTTAGCCATTGGAATGAATTCATATGTCAACAAACCATATGAAGAACAAGCGCTCTACCATGTAATAACATCGGTATTGGGGCCAAAGGTTTTAGAAAATATAGAACTTAAAAACAATGCAAATGCATTGGAATACGACTTGTCTAAAATCAATGAAATTAGCCGTGGTGACAAAGGTTTTGTCGCAAAAATGATCAACCTGTTTATTAGTCAGCTCAGTGCTTTTTTACCTGAGTTAAAGCAAGCGCAATTAAATTCTGAGTTTCAGAAAATTGGAAAGATAGCCCATCAATTAAAACCTGGCATAGAGACTTTGCAGATAAAACAGTTGATTCCGCTCGTATTGGTAATGGAGCGCGAAGGTTTAGCTGAACAGCCAGATGTAAAGTTATTATTCCAAACAATGGACGAATTTGAAGTTATTGCTCAAAAGAACATCCAATCTTTAAGTTCAGAGATTGAAAATTAGTAATTTTTAATCCACAGTTGTTCCATTTTTTAGACAATTTCCATAAAATGGACGAATTCCAAAGTTTTTTATTTTTTAAAATGCTGTAAATCAATATTTTGTAGTTTGGCATTGCTTTGGTAATTTGTGTTCAAACAAATTATGGAGTACATTAAAGATCAAACAATTCAAACCAGGGGTTTTCTACTTATGTTAACCCTAATAGTAGGTATTTTTAAAATTTCGGGCAGTGTTATAACAGCCGATTGGGCATGGGTAAATATCCTAGCTTCTTTCGCGCTCATGTTTATTATTACTGAATTTTATTTTTATCAAATTAAAAAAAGCGCAAGTAAGCGAATGTCCCGCAGAGGAAAATTCGGACTTTAAAGATATATAGTGTGATTGTAATTATTTATCGGTTATTTAAAAGCTGTTTTTGTGATTAACAGCTTTTAAATAATTGATTTTTTAAAACAACAAAAAACAACAATGGGATTATTAGCATTTATTACAGTTTATTCAGTGCTCTTGGTGTGCATGTTAATCATATTAATAGCCATCTACCACTTTTCAAATTGGCGTACTGAAGCAAAAGAAACCGTAGAAAGAGAGTTTTCTTTGTTTGAGACCACAGATGCCAATAACAAAGTATACATGCTAAAAAATTAAACTAACTAATATGAGAAATTATACATTACAATCGGCCTATTATTCTAAATCGAGAGGGGTAGAAAAAACAAAGCTCTATTTAATGAACATGCTTTTTCCGCAATATACTGAATGGGAATTGTACCAAATGAAAAATATAGACGGTCAGGTTTATAACGTTTACGCGCAAACCAATAAATTAACAGGTAAAGTGCGCTACAAAAAATCGAAAGCCAAGTTTGTGAACAAATTGATTCGCCACAAATAGTTAAAGCGACATCGATTTTCCAACTTCAAATTTTAAATACCGATGGATGGGTATTGCATTTACTAGCTTTTCATCTGTATTCGAGATGTAGCTAACAAAAAAATCCTTTATTTGGTTGTACTCAAAACGCTCACTTGTGCGAAAGGCCATTTCTAATGCCGATCCATTTTCTGTAAACATTAAATTTTTTGTTGTAATAATAGCCTCCTTCTCATTCATAAATAATATTGAATTGAGGTTTTTTACAATGATAGGTGCAATATTCAATGCCTCTACCTCGGCAACACTCTTATAGTCGCCATCCTTTATATAAAAGTTAATTGGAATTCCCTCTTCTTGGACCTCGTGGATTGTTTTTAAAAAAGCAGGCCAATTGCTAATTTTACACTGTGGGGTCACCATATTAATTTTTACGGTGGCTTCCCTCACCAGACGCAAGATTGCCTCCGGTATTAAATGCGGTTCAATAAATTCCATCTGTATTTTGCTGTATGTTTAATATTTATGTAGTTAGTATAAATATCATAACAAATATAGAAAATAGAATTTGAAAAGCCTTGAAACGCTGTGTTGATAACTATCTAAAGTGCTTTTAATCAATTGAATATAATTGAATGTTAAAAATTTGGATTGCAATTAATAACAATCTTTTCATCCTTTATGGGATGGATGAACGCAATTTGGTAAGCATGTAAACAGATGGATTTATTCTTTAAAACTTGGGGTGCCCCATATTTTAAATCACCTACAATGGGTGTTTTATTATATGCGAGTTGTGCCCGTATCTGATGAAAGCGTCCAGTAATTGGATTCACCAACAATAGACATTGATTCTTTTCTCTTAATTCAAGTACCTTGTAATGCAATACCGACTCCTTGCTATTCTCCACCGCTTTGTTAAAAACATCGGCCTTTTTCGTTTGACTGTTCTTTCTTAAAAAATTCCTTAATTCTTTTTCTGGTTCAGCAGGTATGCCATTCACCAAAGCCATATAGGTTTTGGTAATTTTATCTTCTCTAAAGAGTTCATTCATCTTTGATAAACCCTTGCTTGTTTTTGCCAATACCACAACACCACTTACGGGGCGGTCGATGCGGTGAATAACCCCACAAAAAACATTGCCTGGCTTTTGATCTCTTTTTTTTAGGTAGGCTTTAACTAATTCCGATAAAGGAATATCACCTGTTTCATCGCCCTGAACCAAAATACCGCTGGGTTTATTAATGGCAATTAAATGGTTGTCTTCGTAAAGAATGCTAGCTTGAATGTCCATTAGATAATATTAACTTCTGGTTCTAATGTAATGCCATAGGTTGCTTGAACACTTTCGATGATGTCCAAAGCAAGTTGATAAACCTCGTTGCCACTGGCTTCTCCATAGTTCACCAATACCAAGGCTTGTTGGGCATGGCTACCAGTATGGCCTACGCGTTTTCCCTTCCAACCACATTGTTCGATTAACCAGCCTGCAGGTACTTTTACACCTTCATTATTGGGATAGCCTTTGATACTTGGAAATTTTATTTTTAAAGCTTCAAATTGCGCATTTGAAATGGTCGGATTTTTAAAGAAACTACCACTGTTGCCCAAAACTTTTGGGTCGGGGAGTTTGCTTTGGCGAATGGCAATCACTGCATTGCTCACATTCTTTATATTAGCTAGTTCTGGTGAAATGTTTTGTTGCGCTAAAATGGCTTTAATGTCGCCATAATCAACATTGATTTTGTGTTTTTTTGTTAAACGAAAAGTCACAGAATAGATAAAATACTGGCCCTTCTTTTTTCTTTTAAAAACACTCTCGCGGTAGCCAAACTCACAGTCTACTTTATTGAAATTTTC
>CANFUB010000163.1 GCA_947450015.1 Bacteroidota bacterium
AATGCTTTAAGCCAGCTTGTTGGTATGGTGTAAGGTTAGAGATGTCGGTTGTAAGTTTCACAACCTTGTAGCTGCCTAGGCGTTTGGCAATTTCATTTTTCGAAACTTGCGCATTGAGCATCAATGTAAACAAGGCAAAAGACATTAAAACAATTTTTTTCATTTTCTTATTCAAGTTCCAAATTTAATATTTTTTGCAATACAGAATGTCATTTTTGTGTCAAGTGCTTGCGCTTGGTTGAATGAGAAAATGATGTTTATCATTTGAAGAGATCTCTATTCTTGCGTGTTTATAAAGTGTACAAGCCACTTGGAAGTAAGAAGGGCCTTTCATTTATAGGCTTTACTTCATTCGATAGAGCGGGGGTACTGTTCGATTAATTGGTACATGATTTCTGTAGAAAAACGCAATAGAATTATTAAAGCAGGAATTTTTCTGTTAATTTCGAAGACTATTTTAAGAAGCACTATGTTAGGAAATATTTCACAGTTATTAGAAATGAAAAAGAAGGCCGAGGAGTTAAAAAGTAAACTCGAAGCCATTCAAATTACTGAAACGCACAATGGTATTACCGTGGATACAAATGGCAACCGCAAATTGCTATCCATACATATTGATGCCGAACGGTTGAATGATAAAACACAACTTGAAGATCATTTGGTTCAAGCCATCAACAAAGCATTAGAAAGTGCAGAGAAGGCCAACATGGCCGAAGTGGGTGCCATGGCAGGTGGCATGCCAGGTTTAATGGGCTTGTTCGGCAAATAATAGATATTTACTATATAAATATGAAAAATATAAATTTTAGCAATAATCAATAAACACTTAATTTTGCAAAAGAAAATGAAATACATGTTATCACTTACACTCGCAATTTTATTGGTTGCCTGTAATACACAATCGAATGGCGGTTTATCGCCTGCAGAATTCAATAAACAAATTACATCTGAAGAAGTAAAACTAATTGATGTAAGAACACCTGAAGAATACAACGAAGGTTATATTAAAGGCGCCATTAATATTGATTGGAACGCTGGTGATTTTGAAACCGCAGTGACCCAATTTGGCAAAGACCAAAAAATATATTTGTACTGTAAAAGTGGCACTAGAAGTGGTAATGCTTTTGATTTGTTAAAAAAGTTAGGGTATAAAAATGTATTCAATTTAAACGGTGGTATTACAGCATGGAAAGCAGCACAATTACCGGTAGAAACAAAGGCTTCGGCACAAGAAGCTACAAAACCAGTAGAGGGTAATCCCATCGATTTTAAAACCGCCATTTATGGTGATAAATTGGTGTTTGTAGATTTTAATGCCGTGTGGTGTGGTCCTTGCCGCAGAATGCAACCTTTTGTAGATATTATCAAAGAGGAGCGCAGTTCTGATGTATTGGTTTACAGCATCGATACTGACAAAGAAGTAGCACTGGCACAGGAGTATCAAATCTTTAATTTGCCAACCGTTATTCTTTTGAAAAAAGGCGCTGTTTTATACCGCAAAGAAGGCTACCACGATCAAAAAATGTTGAACGATTTAGTTACAAAATATAAATAATATGGCAGTAGAAATAGCAAACGACGAAACCCTAAAAACACAATTAAGTACGCATCCAAAAGTAGTTGTGAAATATTATGCCGATTGGTGCGGTAGTTGCAAATTGTTTGCACCTAAGTACAAACGATTAAGTGGTGACGAACGCTTCTCAGATACCGTCTTTTTAGACATCGATGCAGAGCACAATCCAGAGGCTAGAAAATTAGCGGGTGTAGATACCTTGCCGTTTTTTGCAACTTTTAAAAATGGCGAATTAGTAAAAGCGCAAAGTACTGCCAAAGAAGAAACCTTAGTTGAAATGTTATCTGCTCTATGAATATAAATATTATAAAACACTTAGTAGAAACCTATACCACCGAGCAACTGCAAACTGCTGAGCAAGCCTTGTTAAATGAGGAAACATTGGCAATAGCGGTTGAAGGAAAAGATGAAGGCGAACAATTGACCCATATTTTGGCCGCTGTTTTTTGTCAAGAGGAAATGGCTAAATCGGGTATTAATATCAACCAAGCGGTGCGTTTGTACAGCCAAAGGGTTAGAGGCTCTATTAATTAAAAAATACTTCAATAGTAAAAAAGAAGGCACGCGATTAATCGCGTGCCTTCTTTTTTTATTACTGTGGGGATGCGATTAATCGCATCCCCACAGTAATATTATGAAAATTTTCCTTTGAATTTTTCCTTGATATCGTTGGTAATGTCTCTCACCTCTTGTTCTTTGCTCAAGCTACTAATGAACAAAATGTCTTCGGTGTCGATCACCATACCACCTTCCATGCCTTCTACAACGACAAGTTTATCGTCGCCCGATTCACAAATAATTAAACTGTTGTGGGTGTTGTATACACGCATGTTTTTGCCGTGCAATAAATTGCCATTTTTATCTTTCTTGCGCAATTCATAAAGCGATTTCCAAGTGCCTAAATCGCTCCAGCCAAAAGTTGCTGGAAGAATAGATGCAATCTTGGTTTTCTCCATGATAGCGTAATCAATAGAAATGGATTTGCAAAAAGGATATTGTTTGTTGATGAAGGTCTGCTCATCGAGGGTATTGTATTTTTTCAGTCCTTTTTTAAAGATGGCATGCATATCGGGTTGGTAGGCTGTAAATTCTTCTAAAATATCGGCTGCTTTCCAAATAAAAATACCGCTGTTCCAATAGAAATCACCACTTTCTAGAAAGGTCATGGCCAAATCATGCGATGGTTTTTCTGTAAAGGTTTTAACAGGAATAACGCCAGTTTTGCCTTCGTCGTTTTTAAATTGGATGTAGCCATAGCCGGTATCCGGACGGTTAGGTTTAATACCCAAAGTAACCAATTCTTTATTCGATTCGGTGTGTTTTAAGGCGGTTAGAATACTGTCTTCAAAAGCGGCATCATCTGTAATCAAATGATCACTTGGCGCGAAAATAATATTCGCCTTTTCATTTTTTGCGAACAATTTATAACTGGCATAAGCCACACAAGGCGCTGTGTTCATGGCAGCTGGTTCAGCTAAAATATTTTGCTCCGGTAAGTTTGGCAATTGATCACTCACCAACAAGCTATAGCCTGCATTGGTAATAACATAAATATTTTCTTCAGGTATAATGCGTTTAAAACGCTCGTAAGTAAGTTGCAAAAGCGATTTGCCTACACCTAGAATGTCGTGGAATTGTTTTGGGTAATTCTTTTTACTTAAAGGCCAGAATCTGCTGCCGATTCCGCCTGCCATGATTACCACATAATGATTTTTATTTTTCTTCATGCTTTGTTTTAATTTTTTATGCTATTAAGCCTTCTTTGTTTAAATCGTGAATATGCACCATTCCTATGTATTTTGAATGATCTGTCACTATCATTTGACTAATTTTAATATCTCTCATAATCTCTATAGCATTCATTGCTAATTCATCTGCTTCGATGGTTTTTGGCGAACCATTCATAATGTCGGCCGCCACTATGCCTTTTAAATCGGTGGTTTTTTCGATAAGTCTACGAATATCGCCATCTGTAATCATGCCTTTGATTACACCATTGTCTATTACCACAGTTGCACCGAGACGCTTTTTAGATATTTCTACAATAACAGTTTGTATGGTATCATTGGGTTGCACTGCTGGCTGTTCGTTTTGAGTGGCCAAGTCTCTTACCGTTAAATAGAGTCTTTTGCCCAATGCGCCACCTGGATGGTATTTAGAGAAATCTGAAGATGAAAAATCTTTGCATTTTAGCAAAGCCACTGCCAAAGCATCGCCCATTAAAAGTTGAGCCGTTGTGCTTGTAGTGGGTGCCAAATTATTCGGACAGGCTTCTTTAGCAACTGTCGTATTTAAAATAAAATCAGCAGAATTTGCTAAAACAGAGTCGATATTTCCCACAATGGCAATCAATTTATTGCCAAATTGCTTCAATAAAGGTGCCAAAGCCTTAATTTCTGGCGTATTTCCACTTTTAGAAATTGCTATTACCACATCGTCTTTTTGAATGATTCCAAGGTCGCCATGGATGGCATCGGCCGCATGCATAAAGATAGAAGGGGTGCCTGTAGAATTGAGCGTTGCTACAATTTTTTGGGCAATAATGGCGCTTTTACCGATGCCTGTAATCACCACTCTTCCATTCGATTCTAAAATTAGAAGAATAACTTTTGCAAAGGTTTCGTCTATAAAATTAATAAGGTCCGCAACATTGTCCAATTCAGATTGAATGGTTGTTTTACCAAAGTTAATTATTTCATCAATTGATTTATTCATCGGAGGGCCTTAATTCAAAAACATTGCAAAATAAAGCCAAAATAATGGAAAATAATTTTTTTTTAAAAAAGGTTTGGTGATATGGTGTTAATAGTATTAATTTAGTGTCATCAAATTTTTAACAAATTAACAAGATAATAATAGAATAGAAATGACAACAATGCAGCGACAGATGGATGCTAAATTAGCATTAAAGGAGTTTTTCGGATTCGATGGGTTTAAGGGTACGCAACAACAAGTTGTTGAAAGTGTTTTGAGGGGGGAAGACTGTTTTGTAATTATGCCAACTGGCGCTGGTAAATCATTGTGTTATCAATTGCCTGCATTAATGATGCCCGGCACCGCTATTATTATTTCGCCACTCATCGCTTTAATGAAAAACCAAGTGGACAGTATTCGCGGTTTTTCGGATACCGACCACGTAGCGCATTTTCTTAATTCTTCGCTTTCTAAAACCGAAATCACCAAGGTGAAAGAGGACATGAGTCATGGGAATACCAAATTGTTATATGTAGCACCTGAGACTTTAAAGAAAGAAGAAACCATCGATTTCTTAAAAAGCATCACCATTTCCTTTGTAGCCATTGACGAGGCGCACTGTATCAGTGAGTGGGGTCATGATTTTAGACCGGAGTACCGCAGAATTAAACAAATGATCAAGGACATCAATGATGTGCCTATGATTGCTTTGACTGCTACTGCCACCCCAAAAGTACAAAGTGATATTCAGAAAAACCTAGGCATGCAAGAGGCTGTCATCTATAAATCTTCTTTTAACAGAGATAATTTATACTATGAGGTAAAGCCAAAAGGTAGCAAAGAGAAAGTTTTTAAAGATATTATTTCATGCATTAAAAGTCGACCGAACCGTTCGGGGATTATTTACTGTTTGAGTAGAAAACGCGTTGAAGAAATTGCAGAAATGCTGACCTTGAATGGTGTTAAAGCCTTGCCTTACCATGCAGGGTTAGATGCCAAAACAAGGGCCAATAATCAAGATGCTTTCCTTATGGAAGATTGCAATGTAATTGTTGCAACCATTGCTTTTGGTATGGGTATCGATAAGCCCGATGTGCGTTTTGTTATTCACTTCGATGTGCCAAAGAGTTTGGAAGGCTATTACCAAGAAACGGGTAGAGGCGGTAGAGATGGCATGGAAGGCGATTGTATTTTGTTTTACAATCCAAGTGATATAGAGAAGTTAGAGAAATTCATGAAAGACAAGCCAGTGGCCGAAAGAGAAATTGGCACTTTGTTATTAGATGAAACATCTGCTTTTGCAGAAAGCTCTCAATGCCGCAGACGCTTGTTGCTTAACTATTTTGGTGAATCCTTTAACGATGAAAATTGCAACGCCATGTGCGACAATTGTCGCCATCCAAAACCGAAGGTTGATGTTACCGAAGATGTGGTAACCGCCCTTAAAGCCTTGGATAGTTTAAAAGGCGAAATCGATTTAAGTCACCTAGTGAATTATGTCATTGGCAAAAAATCCGATACCATTAAAGACCATGGACACGAGAAGTTTCCGATGTTTGGCGCTGGGAAAGACAAAGACAAAATATTTTGGAAAGGTGTTTTTCGCATTGGTTTATTGAATGGTTATATCAACAAAAACATTGAAAAATATGGCTTGTTAAGTTTAACAGAAGAAGGCCATAAAGCCATTGCTAATCCTAAGAAATTTGAGATGGCCAAGGATACTGAATTTGCTTTTGTTACAGATGAAGCATTTGAGAATGCGGTATTAGAAAGTATTTCTGATGAAGTATTGTTTGCCGATTTAAAAGATTTGCGCAAACGTGTGGCCAAAGAAAACAACTTGCCTCCTTATGTTATTTTCCAAGATCCATCTTTGGATGATATGGCCACCAAATACCCAATTACCATGGAAGAACTAGAAACTGTGCATGGTGTGGGTAAGAACAAAGCGGCCAAATACGGACAGCAATTCATTGATTACATTGCCAAATACGTTAAGGAGAACAATATCGAACGCC
>CANFUB010000164.1 GCA_947450015.1 Bacteroidota bacterium
CTCCATGTTTAAGGAATACGTATGCTGAGAATTTTCTGCTAATTTCAAATCAAAATCAGCTGGTTTTACCGGAGCACCTGGGCACCAACCTGCGCGATCATACAACCATGTTCCTGCTTGCGGATACAATGAATTTAAACCACAATCACTTCGCCAAACATGCTTGCTATCTTTTGCAGTATTATCAATGCTGATGGTTCGCACTTTATCACAAAACTCCGAACAATTTTCGCTTGTATTAAAGCCGTGTCCTGTTTGAATGGTTTTAAAACGCACAAGGTCTGCGCCACTTTTTACTGTGAATGTTTTATCAGGCAAAGCATTTTTAAAAGGACTATTCACATTGCCATAAGGAGCAGATACTTCGAAAAATTTATTGATACCTTTAGGCTCCAAAACTGGTGTACCTTCAATGCATTTAAAATCGAGGGTAACGGTCCAACCTCTATCGTTATTGGCTTCGTAACCTGTGTGCTTGTAAATAATTTCCAATGAATCGTGCAACAAATAGGCATAGTCTGTTAAATCGTAATACCATCCGTGTTTCCAACCACTGGCTGCATTCCATTGGTTGCCATATGGGGTAATAAAACGGCTTAATTCATAATACAAACTATCGCCTTTTACACCACCTTTTCTACCCAAATAAATGCTGTTAATATAATCCCATTCGCCACAATTTAAACCTGGTGCACAACCAAACTCCATGTACAAATATACCTTGCGGTATTTAACACTATCGGCAGGAAAAACACCCCAAGCAGGATAGGTTGTAGAACCAACTGCAGGGTTTGTTTTAATAACAACTTTGTTATGCGTAATAATGCGCGCGGTATCGCCATTAATGGCAAAGCCTGTTGCAAATAACATAAAGGAAAAAACAGTGAGGGTAATTTTTTTTATCATGGAATATAATTTGGTTATTGGTTATTGTATATGGCAATGGTAAAGCTTTCGCGCCTTACCCATTTTTTTGTATCGTTGGCTATTAATTTATAAATTAATACAGGTATGGCGATAGGCCAAAGAAATACGATGGCAGCCGCTGTGATAGCAGGATCGAGGTTAGACAATTGTCCGCCTAATTTTACTTTGACAGCCGAAACATCTTTTATGTTAAGGGTATCTTCACTTAACTCATTAAAACTGTTTAAGAGTAAAAACTGACTATCATTCACAATGTATATTTTTGCTTTCAGCTTCTCAGGTGTTCCCATCTTAAAAGTCATGCGACCATAATTCTTAATCACAAACGATTGGTAATCGTTCAGCTGAACTTGTATGAATTTAGTGCTTTTTTGCGCTGAACAATTAATTGCCCAAATCAACAGCACAGTGCTCCAAATGAATTTTAATTTATTCATATAATTTTTTTTCTCCCGCAAGTATTGGAATGGTCAATACATTTTCTTGTGGCACCAAAGGACAGCTATAATCGTGGTTGTAGTGGCAATAAGGATTATAAGCGTAATTGAAATCTAATAGGAGCATTGTTTTCTCACCATGGTACTCTAAATCGATATACCTTCCTCCACCATAACTGGCTTTGTTAGAGGTTGCATCTTTGAATGGTATAAATAAACTTTCAGGTTGATTGATATCTTCGACATAGGCATATAAGGAATAAGATTTACCCGCTTTATTGAAATTCAATTTGCAAAATTTATAGTATTCCGGGGCGCGTGCATCGGTGGTTTTAAAGATGACCTTCTCTGGTTTTAACAATTCCAGTTGTGCTTTAAAAATATAAGTACTATCTGGCGCAAAGTATTGCAGTCCATCGAAACCCTCTACCTCTATTTTGGATTGTTCAATGATATGATTGTCTAACATGGTTTGGTCTTTGTGCATGCGCATGGCCAAAATAGCTTCGGAATAAGAAGAAAAAGATGGCATGGCAGGTTCTTTTTCAGCAACAGTGCCTATGCTGTCATTTTCATTTGCTTGCTTAGCTTCCTGACTGACACCATTATTACAAGCAGTGCAGATTGAGAGGACAAGTCCTACAAATAACAATCGAAAATTAGTTTGCATTAATTTAAAAATTTGAATTAGCAGCACAATAATACGCAGAAACCAAACAAATGGCAAGATGGAATTGCCACAAATAAATAAGTTGGATATTCTCTAACTCCGCTTAGCCAATTTCTTTTTCTGGGCTAAACTTAAAGTATTGATTTTCTTGTACTGTGTAACTTTCGCTTTGGGTACTTGTATCTTTAATTTCTGTCCCTTAAAAATGGCTTCCCGCTTCATGCCGTTCCATTTTTTAATATCGCTGGTTCTACAATCAAATAAATCTGCAATGAGCAATAAGCCATCGCCTTTCTTTACCACATATGTTATGGTGACCTTTGATTTATCGACTGCCTTAGGTTTTGCAGGCTCCTCTTCTGTATCATCCGACTCAACCACCGGCTGCTCAATGGGTGGCTTTATAACAATGTGCTCACCTAAATTCAAAGAATCTTTCAAAAGGGTGTCAGAAAAAACGAACGCAGGCGGGAAAAGCGTTGTAAGTTTAGTATGGTACTCTCCTATTTTGTCTTTGGGCAATTTTAAACCAATAACATTATAACTGGTGGGCGCAATAGAAATACGCAATTCCGAATTACATTGCTTTAATACTTCTTCAGAAATATTGAGTTGATAAGCAACAGAAGACAAACTTATTTCGCGTTGCACCTGCACAGTATCTGTTTCAGGCAATTTGTATTTTATTGGCAAAATGCGGTGATCTGCATAATAATTCCAGATGTACCAAAAAGCAAAATAATTGACGGCTGTATTTTGAAACTCAGGTTGCAATTTGTTGTGCACTACTCCGTAATCTAAAGAATTATTGGCCTTGTGTATGGCCATGTTCATATTAATAGGCCCACATCTAAAAGCCACCAAACTTTTTAACCAATCTTGATAGATCAAGTTTAAATCTTTGAAATAAGTAGCTGCTACTTTCGAACTCTTATTCGCATTTCTTCTTTCATCCACATAACTGTTGGTAGTTAAATCGTACTTCTTAGCCATGGCATACGTTAAGGCCCACATGCCACTTGCACCATCCAAGTCAACAAAAGTTGGATTGCTTTCGCTATTGGCTGCGCAAGCCAAGAACAACTGTTTAGGCACCCCATTTTGTTCGAACAGCTGTGCATTCAAATTGTAATAGTATTGGGTCTTACCAATTAAAATGGCCGTTGAATTGTTTAAGTTTTTAATGTAAACGCCTATTTGCTTTCTTACATTTTCGTTGTAAAAAATCGGCACTTGTGAATTTGTTTTGAGTAGTTTCTGAAAATATGGATCTTTAACAAAGCTAGAATCTGTAGGATCGGCAAGCACTGCACCTACATTAAACACAAAAACAAACCAAAGAAAAAACCGCTTCATCATAACTTAAATAGAAACTCCAAAATTAACATTTTATTATGACAATTGAGGCTTGTTAGCAATCTGTGCAGATTTTAAAACAAGGCATTATATCGTGTTTGCTATTTAGGCAAGGCCCATAGCCTTTCATACAAAGGCTTAAAATACAGTTGTTGCAATGCAAAAAACAAAAACACACCTAACCCTGTCATGCCTTGGTACCACATATCTAAAGTATCTCTGGACATGTACCTCGGTCTACTTTCTATGTATGGCAACATGTTAAATAAATGCTCGTTGTATTCAATAATAAGTCCTGTGAAAATAAGTGGTAACAATGGCAGTAATAAATTCCATAAAAACACAGCATATGCATTCACCACCCGATATTGTTTTAATTCAAAAACCTTGGTTGACATATAGCCTAAAACCAAGGCCCAAACAGCAAAAAACACCATCAATGAAATTAGATTTGTTGCCTTGTTTTCGTAATCAGAAAAAAACAAGCCAATAAACATGGCGTTAATAATTACTAAAACAATGGTAACACCTATTGAAATGAAATAAAACTTTATAGCAGTGTTTCTAAATATGGTTAAACTTATTAATAATATTGGTAAAACCACCAGGAGCCAACCAAAATAATATTCACCTTCTAATAAGAAATCAAATCGGTAGATGGGTCTAAAGTATGAATCGATTTGTCTATGCAAAGCCGATTTTGTTGCCGAATTAATGGCTTCAAAAGTATAATCTCGCTTATAGGCCAAGGTATCATCCATTAAAGCCGTAATCTTTTCAACCTTATAGGGGTGGGCAATTCCAAAACTATATAAAACCTTCAAATAATCTTCTACACCCTCTTTAATTTTGGCACTTCCTTGCATTTTAGAAAACCTATCACTTATATCAGAATAGGTACATAATTTAGGATCTAACTTTTGATACTCAGATTCTCCAAACTCCATCCCAGCTGTGCTTAACTTAAAAGATACCGCAGTAATTTGCGCTTGGTCGAGTTCTGCATAAAGCTGCTGCAAGTCGTATTCTCCATCGGGAAAGAATCCGCCATTGATATTTAAAACATTAACACGCTCAACAATATTATCTTTTTGAATGCTCAAATGCGACTTAACAATTGTAATAGCAGGCATCACATATAAACAAGACGTAATTAGAAGCAAGCATAAGTAATGTGAACATAAATTTATCCATTCGCGCCCAGCAACACGGTTACCAAACTGCTTAGTGCTGTTATGTCTAAACAAAAACACCAACCAAATAACAATACCAGCGATAACACTTAGACCCGACAACAACCAATAAAACCCTATAAAGTCAGAATGCAAGGCTTCACCAGACACAAGCAGTCCAAACAATGCCATGGCTATCCAAGTTAATAACGTATAATAGGCGACATAATGAATTTTACTATTCCAAAAAAATGGGTGCTTTAACAACAATTGTTGATCTATTTTTTTCAAAAACCCAGGAACTACTATTTGTTTTAATGTGTTGCTCATTTAGAATAATCTTTTGGTTGAGTTGGTAATATCTCTGTAATATAAAATATCGATATCTGCTTCTATCATCGCCTTTAGCAATTGTTTCGTTGTTATATTTTTGGAACAAGAAATCGTGTACAAATTGTTTTCCGATTTTAAAGTTGCTTCTATTGCACTAGAAAGTTTCAATATCAAATCATAGGAAGTAGTTGATATAATCTCTACAATATTCGATTCAAAATTATTAACCTCGCTTGTCGATTGTAACAAACATTCTCCATTCTTTATAAAAATTAAATCGTCTGAAACTTGCTCCACTTCATGTAATAATTGTGAACTTAATATAACGGCCATTGGATGGCCCTCGGTTTTTGCCATGTGTCGCAAATCTTGCAAGAAGGTTTGTTGCGCCTTTACATCAAGATTGGCCAATGGTTCATCAAGTACCAGAATTCGCGGCTTGGTCAAAAGCACTTTGGCGAGCTCAAAACGTGTTCTATAGCCGCCCGAAATTTGGCTCCAAGTATGTTCCTTGAAATCATAAAGTCCTAGGCGCTTTAACATCACCTCAACTCTAAATTCAATTTCATCGGCACTAAAATTTAAATTCGATAGTGTAAACACTAAATTATCTTTTAACACGCCATACCAACGTGGAATGCGCTGAGGAATAAAGCCAATATGTTGTTTGATAGCATAGGGATCTAAATTATTGGTGGCTAACAAAGGATAATCAATAACCCCTGTGGTGGCTAACAAATCGCCACAAAGCATGCGCAACAAGGTGGTTTTACCATTCCCATTTTGACCCACTACTCCAGTTAGACTGCCTGCTTTCAAATCAAAAGAGAATGTCTTAAAACTAAATTCACCAACTTTGTATTGTTTACTGATATCAGTGGCTTTGAGTACTGTTTTTTGATGAGTAACTACTTCCTCCTTCACAATGGATGTTAAAAGGCTTGCAAATTCATGCACCAATTGATTGACTGTCTCACTTTCATCATTTGTATAAAGCGCGTTTGCCATCGCCAGAACCAAAGCCTTGGTTTCTTTGCGATAAGCAGAACTTAAAGCATGGTCGATACAGCGCTTTAAGACCGCTTGTTTGTTGCCATGCTGCAATTCTGCTAATAGTTGATGCTGCAGATTTTCACTCATTTTAAATAGTTTTTGTTAATTGAATGGAACGATATTAATTAATTTTTAGTATCTCTCTTACAATTCTTTTATGCAATATTGACCAACCCCTATAAAATAAAGACAAAAGTCTGTGGAATGTCAATAAATCCATTATTTTTCATTCTTAATTTGAAACAAAGGTTTAAAGTGTTATTTTCGCACCCTTAAATAAAATC
>CANFUB010000165.1 GCA_947450015.1 Bacteroidota bacterium
ATTGCCGAAACATTGATTGCTTTGGTGGCTTGGTACTTTTTCAAAAAAGGCCAATGGAAAAACATTAAAGTCTGATGATTAATTTCATTAGGATTCAATTTCTAATATTTATAATATTAAATAGTTGTTAAAATACTTGCATAATTATTTGATTGCCCTATTATTGTAAGCCAAAAAGGGATTTACAAATGGGTGTCAATGTCAACAATAAACTAGTAAGCTTGGTATTTCTGAGGGCCATTGCAGTGCTTTGTGTTTGTTGTTGTCATTTTGCCAAACCTTTAACAGAGGGTTTCATCTATTCCTCTATTTTTAGTTTCATTAACAATTATGGCAGGTATGGTGTCGAAATATTTTTTGTTATTTCAGGATTTGTGATTCCTTTAAGTCTTGAAAATGGCAAGTACCAATTGAGCGATTATTTGCGCTTTATTTACAAGCGTTTGATTCGCCTTCATCCAGCCTTTCTAGCTGCGATTGCATTAACATTAATCATTACCTATTTCAGTTCCAAATTTAAACACCTGCCTTTTCCCGAAACGTTTGAATCTGTAGCCGGCAGCATTGTTGTTTTTCAAAATTTGGGACTCAATGTGGTATTTTGGACCCTTAGAATTGAAGCAGAATTTTATATTTTTATTGGTTTGTTTTTTATTTTATTGAAACACTATCCAAGCATTGCCTTGTATTTTGTAATCCCAATTTTATTGATTGCGAGTCAATTCGATTACTTTAATGCCATAGGCTTACTCAAGCACTTGGCCTATTTTCTAATGGGCACTATCGGCTTTTTAATTTATACTAAAAAAGGACAAGTTTGGCAGCATTACTTATTGCTTTTGGCAGTCATCATTTTCTCATTTTTATTCACTACCATTCCCAATATGGTTGATGGCGTACCTGCCAGTATCGCTGGCGCATCGACCATTCTATTTATTTTATTCTACAAAGGAAAAACACCGCAATCCATAAACTTTATTGGCAAAATTTCTTACTCACTTTATTTGGTGCACTACCCCATTTCTAAAATGATGATTCGTTTTTTAATGAAACTATTGCCTGCTCCCATTGCGTGGATTTTATTCCTTATTTCATTTGTTGTAGTGATTCCTTTCTCCTACCTTTTTTATAAATACATTGAATCCCCTTCAGAAAATTACTCAAAAAAGATAAATTATCTGCATTCAAAAAGAAGTGTGTTAAAATAAATTTCTACCTAAAATTGACTTATGCGAAATGTGAGCTTAATACCAATTGAACACGGGCATTACCCATTGTTATTTAGGCTTTGGAACAATCCGCATTTAATTCAATACACCTACCATCAATATACAGCAACACTTGAATTGGCAGAAGCAAGAATCCAAAAACTACTTTCAAATTATAAGCATGCGCAACCAGATGGCGGTCCTTACTTAATTTTTGATGCGCATACCTTTATTGGTTATTGTGGCATCGACCAAGCAGATGAAACCAAACAAACATTTGAGCTATGGTATATCATCGCTATGGAACACCATGGAAAAGGATTTGGAAGTAAAGTTGCTGAACAATTGCGTGACATTGCATTCGAAAAGATGCATGCAGTATTTGTTGTGGCTGATGTGGTGCGCAACAATGGGGCAAGTATACGCGTGCTTGAAAAAGCGAAACTCAAATGCATTCAAGAATTGCCATTGGAGTTTAATAGAAATGGTATTACAGCCGATTTATTGAAATACAGCATTTCAAAACAAGATTGGTTGATAGCGCATTAAGCCATAAAAATTCATATTTTTGCAGCAATCAATACAAAAAAATACCATGGAAGTGAAAGACAGTAACGGCAACATCTTAAGTGAAGGCGACAGCGTACAAATTATTAAAGATTTAAAAGTAAAAGGTTCTTCTTCGGTTTTAAAAAGAGGTACCACAGTAAAAAACATTCGCTTAACCGACGATGATACCCATATTGAAGGTCGTGTTGAGAAAGTGATGATGGTTCTAAAAACCGAATTCCTTAAAAAAGTATAGCTTATGGCTGCGCCACTGTTCATAGAAAATTCAATCCTAATTGCCGCCCCGCTTTCTAAAGTGTGGGAAGCTTTAACTGATGCGCACTATACCAAGCAATACATGTTTGGCTGCGAAACAGTTTCGGATTGGACCCTAGGCAGCTCCTTAATTTGGCGAATGGAACACGAAGGCCAACCCTTCATTCCAGTAACAGGTTACATTCTCAAAATAGATTCCCCGCACCATTTAACTTATTCGGTATTCGACCCTCATAGTGCCATGGAAGATATTCCTGAGAATTATTTACATGTTAGTTACGACCTAACAACAGCGGGCGAGAATACACTTTTAAAAGTGCGACAAGGCGACTATACAACCGTTGCCAACGGTGAAAAAAGATACCAAGACGCTTACAACAATGGCCTTGGTTGGTCGCCCATTTTAGAGCAAATTAAAAAAATATTAGAAGCTTAAAACTGTATGCTCAAAGTTCAACTATTTGAAGCCATCGATCGCAATACTAAGCAGCTGATCGATCTTGTCAATACACTAAGCCCTGCACAATTGCGCTTAAAACCTGAAGGCAAATGGTCGGTGCTCGAACAACTCGAACACATTGTATTAACGGATAAAATTGTGGGCCTCTTATTAATGCGCCCGCACAGCAGCGTTGCCGAAACTGACACGGTGATTGGTCAGGAACGACTAGAAAAAATCATCGTTACCCTTAGAGCGCGCAAAGTGGCTGCGCCCGATTTATTGCAACCTACTGGCAGCATTCAAACTGCAGAACAATTTACAATCCAATTTACAGAACAACGGAATGCCTTCAAAGAAGCCGTGAACAATGGCACAATTGTATTGGATAGCCGCACCTTCAAACACCCTTATTTAGGCGAAATGACTGTGATTGATTGGTACCACTTTATTCCCTTGCACGCCCATAGACACCTCGAACAAATAAAGGAAATCTTGGCCAATCAAAACGCAATTGAGGACCATTAAAAATTAGTCAACTATATTGACTAATTTAAGCAGTAAGCAGGCACCATACTTATACCATTTTACCCCTATATCAAACTTTATTTCAGCCAATTACATTAAATTAATCAGTTAAATAATTGTCATATTTTGATGATAAACTACCATTGTCATCTTAACAACTTTATATTTGTTGCAACATACATTTCATATGGTTCAAACTACTCAAGACGAAGCCCCATTAAAAGGTATTCAAAATTATTTACAAACGGTTAAGCTATTTTATACCCACCTCATCGGATGGCTTTTTAAAAGCTTGATGCATTATTGGTATTTGCTCCTAATTGGCTTAGCGTTTGGCATAGGCTATGGCTATATAAAATTCAAACAAACACCCGCCTATTTTGAAGGCCAAGCAGCATTTACCTACAATGAACTGCACAAGAAAACGTATGGCGAAATGACCGATAAGCTAAGAACCTTGGTACATTCAAAATCATACAGGACCCTTGCCAAATTGCTTGCCATAAGCGAAACCGATGCACAAAACATTTACGATATCGAAGCAATTACGATTTCTGGCAGTCAGTTATCCCAGGATTTAACAACGAGTAAAATGCCTTTCTATGTGCATGTAAAACTCACCAACAGACAATCAGATGAGGCTTTGTTAAATAGCATAGAAACTTATTTTAACAACAATTACCAAGCCCGCACCATTATCGAAAGAACCACTGCTCAAATGCGCGCACGCATTGTACACCTTAACAGCGAACTTCAAAAACTCGATTCATTGAAACGCGCTTATCAGTTTTACTTATTGGAAAAAAACAACAATGTTAATCCTACCGTCAACGCCTTTAATCCGATCGACCTATACACTGCATCTGAAAAACTGTTCAATACCAAATCTGATTTAGAAGCGGCTGTTAACGATTTTAAAGCGGTTAAAATACTCGACCGTTTTGCCATGACCGACGACCCTATCAAACCTTCTTTCTCTAAATTTTTAATGAAATTCGGAAGCATTGGTTTATTGATTGCAGCGATGATCTGTTTTGTGTTAGTGGTATTTAAAAAGGATTAATTTGGCCGATTTTTTTTCATCCAAAAATTTTAAAAACTCGCTTTGGAATTTAGCGGATATTTTCACCTATCCTGTTATTTTTCTATTGAGCACCCCTTTCTTTATTGATGGATTGGGGGCCAAAGCTTTTGGTGTTTGGATGCTCGTGAATAGTCTTATGATTGCCATGCAGGTTTTGAATTTAGGGCTTGGCAATGCCACCTTCAAACACATGGCTAGTCACTCGGCCTTGAACGACCACACACAAATGAATGCCACTTTGAACACCAATTTCTCATTGAGCATTTTACTCCATTTGGTTTGTATCCTTGCTGGTGGACTGTTGGCATTCGGCATACAACAGTTTTCTTTTTTTAATATAGAACCCAGCTTTATAGCATTGGCCGCAAAAGGTGCTTTGCTAGGTGGTGTTTTAGTAGGTTTTAAATTTTACGAACAACTCATAGGCTATACGTTCAAAGCACTCGAGCGCTTCGATTTAGACACTATGCTAAGCACCGGTTTAAAAATTGTAGTACTCATTGTCAATATTGTGCTTGTAAAAATGGGGCATGGCTTAACTTCGCTACTCATCAATAATATTCTGCTATCATTCGTCAGTATCTTGATTGGTTTACTAATTATCAAATTTCAAATACCTACTTTTCGATTTCAGTTTCAACTCAACAAAACCTTCATTCGCAAAGAACTTAAATTTGCCATTTGGCCTTGGTTTCAAACCTTGGCCATTGTACTTACTTTTCAATGCGACCGTTTTTTTGTAGTTTCTTTTATTGGTCTTAGCACCCTTACCTACTACGGTTTGGTGGCCACTATTTTCAACCATATTCACATGGGCTTTAATGGCATTGCCCCATGGCTTGCACCCAAAATAACCAAGTTAAAAACCCAAGGTAAAGACACCCGCGATTTGTATTTAAGTGCACGCAATTTTATTTTATTATTAGCCTTAACTGCGCTTTTACTATTCAATCTTTTAAATGAACCCATCTTGAGTTTATTTTTAAGCAAAGAAAAATACATGCAAGCAGCCGATTATATCAAATGCTTTACCTTGTTCGAAGTATTTTTTGTCTTTAGCATCATTCCCAATTATTTTTTAAATGCCGCTGGCTACGAAAAATTGTATTTTAAAATTGTTGTGTTTTATTGCGTTTCCATACTAAGTGGTATGTTATTGGGCTACTACTTTACGCATACCGCCACAGGCATCATTATCGGCATGGCGCTCTCTACAGCTATTACCATGTTGTTTCAAAATGGGATGATCAACCAATGGGTTTTCAAAGCGCGCAATCCACTCGAAACCCTTGCACTTTTTACGCCTGCCATTATAATTGGTGTTGCCATCTGGCTTGATGCCCCTTTTATTAAATACAGCTTTGTGGCACTCGGATTTCTGAGTATTTATTTTGTTTACACCCGTTACTTTAAAATTAATTTTCAGCTACTGAAACTTGACTAACACTAACGACATAGCGATTAACAAATATTTGCCATTGGCTTTGATTTATTTCTTTGTCAATAGCTTCTTGCTACCCGAAGGCTTGCTCTATACGACTTTGCTATCGCCACTATTCTTGTACTTTATTATTGAACAAAAAGCGCTTAAAACTTTTATTAATTTAGCGCTCATTGCCTTGTTGTTTGCCTGTTTCCATTTGACCTTAGGTGTTCAAATTGGCTCGTATCTGAAGTCGTATGTATTATTACTTTCCGTTTTTATTTTTTGCATTGCGTTCTATCTTTTTTGCCAACGTGTCGCTGTGCTTCAAAATGTATTTAACAGTATTTTAAAGGTGCATTTGGTATTAATTCCTTTGGCTTTCATTGCCCTTCAAACAGGTTTATTTAAAACCTACTTTTGGTACCTTGTCCCAATTTCTCCAGGCATACCCATTGTGCCACGCTTAAAACTCTTTACCTACGAAGCTTCTTATTACGCCCTTTTATTAGTACCTATCTTCTTTTATTATTTATGGGACTATGTATTTTCTAAAGTTAAAGTGAAGGCTTGGCATTTACTATTTGTTTGTTTGTTATTGGCCCTTTCATTTTCATTGGGTGTCATTTTTGGGATTGCATTAACCATTGGCATCATTGTG
>CANFUB010000166.1 GCA_947450015.1 Bacteroidota bacterium
GCCTCGTAGCCATCCATTGTAATAACAGGAATATTAAAACCTTCAATAAGTTTAAAAATGTACGGAATACTTTTACTCAAATCCTCCGGCATTTCTTCCCTATGGGCTTTGTAGGCTTCGTATTCAATATGCCGCTCTGTTGGCGCAGCAGTATCAAAAACAACAGCTATGTGGGTCGGCTTTTGTTTTTGTATAACTTCTAAAAGTGTATTTGTAAAACCATACATAGCAGAGGTATTTAAACCATAGCTTGTAATTCTTGGATAATCTTTAAAAGCAAAAAAGGCACGGTATATAAGCGCCATGCCATCTAAAAGGAATAATTTTTTCTCTGTCATTATTGCAACGAAGGTAATTTATACCGATTGCAAACGCAAAATTGTTTTAGACAAAATTTAAGCTCAAATTTTTATATTTTTACAAATTTTGTCTGGCATAAATTTCCCTCTGAAATCGTTTGCACATAATAGATACCCGAAGGTAATTGGCTTACATCAATAGGCTCTTGGGCATTAATATTTGTAGAAGTTAGAATTATTTGGCCCAAGGTATTCAAGATTAAAACACTTGATATGCGAGTTGAATACGGTGATAAAATATAAAGCAATCGCTCCACAGGATTAGGTGAAACTTTAACAGCAATTGGTTGTAAGCGATTGGTTTGAACTGAAGCGCTTACAGAACAAGAAACAGATTGAAAAGGTTGGTACATTGCTAACCCTAAATTGGGATTATCGCGTTTATCAAAAATTAATTTTGAAATGGCTGCTGTATCACTCGAACACCAATAATTATTGGGTATCCTAAAAGTATCTTTTGCGGCACCTCCATTATATAAATGATAGTTGATATTCGAACAAAACGTATTACAATAAATGGTATCCGTTGGATCTGTTTTCAAACCCATTTTTAAACCTGTCCCATTATGTTCAATTAAATTTCCTATAAATACACGTCCTCTTGCATTCACATCATTAATGCCCACGCCATTGTTTCTAATATGGCAATAGCTTATGGTATTTCGCCCAACATTCAAGTCGATGCCATACTGTTTATTTGAATCCAGGAGACAATTATTGACACTTATACCCGGAGCAGTTCCTGCATTCTCATATCTAATGCCAATATCGTTCAGCCTAAATTTAGAAAAACCAATTTTGTATAAGTATCCACTCGAACACAAAATGCCAATATTGTTCATTGTGAAACTACATTGGTTAATATTGATGTAGTTGGGATTACCTACCCTAAAAACCGTTCCAATGGCTTTTTTTGCGTAAGAAAAATAACAGTATTCAAGTTGAGATGAGGAGGATTGTGCGGTATTGAACAAGATACCTTCCCATTTTCCGAGTGTCGGGTTGTTTGAATTAGACGTGAAAATGATTGGTTTTAATAGGGTGCCAGTGGCAATGAGTGAGCCTCCATTAATTTCAATTCGTTTGGTATCAGTAATCTTAACAGTAACGCCAGCTTCAATCGTCAAAACAATATTTGCCTTTACTTTTATGGTATCTGTTACTATGTATGGACTGTTCGCTAGGGTCCAAGTAGTGTTTGATACAATAGAACCGCTTACATTGGTTTGACTTTTTAGCTCAAAAAAATGAAGGACGAATATGATTAATAGGGTGATATTGCTTTTTGACATAAAACGACAAAGTAAATCAATAAGGATTACTTGTTTAACAAAACCTTGAATTTCTTGGTTTAAATTGGCATTAATTTTACACAAACATTAATAGAAAAGGATTGAAATTACACGGAAACAGCAGAATTGCTTGAATAATCAACATTTTTTTGTGCAAAAGTTTGCATAGATAAAAAATAAGCCTATTTTTGCAGTCCTTTTAAAAAAATCAAGGGTTGTTGAATGTTCTATTGAATAAAAAGAATTTTAACAGCCAATTAAAAAAGATAATCAGAGATGAAACGTACATTCCAACCATCACAACGTAAAAGACGTAACAAGCACGGCTTTAGAGAAAGAATGGCTACTGCCAACGGCAGAAAAGTATTAGCAGCCCGCAGAAAACGCGGTCGTAAAAGATTATCTGTTTCTGACGAAGGTCGTCACAAACGTTAATACATCTTATCACCCTCCTATTTAATTATGGGTGAAAGTTTACGTTATACCTTTACAAAATCCGAACGTTTAACGAATGTTAAACTGATTGCGTCTGTATTTTCTTCAACTGAAAACCTCAAGGCATTCCCAATTTTATTTATTCATTGTTCTTTAGACCTTCAGGGGCCTTCGAACTATCAAGTATTATTCTCAGTTTCGAAAAAGAAATTCAAACGCGCTGTTGATCGTAACCGTATCAAGCGATTAATGCGAGAATGTTTTAGATTACAAAAAGCCAATTTCATCTCTGCCCTTGGTGAACGCAAATTAATTGGTGCTTTTATCTATACAAATAAAGTAATTACCGATTATAACAGTATCTATCAAGCCTTCTCTAAAGTCATTCTGCAACTAAAAAACTCAAATCCTTCAGAATGAATCTGCTTAAGAAAATAGGTAGTTATTTAGGGATTGTGATAATTAAATTTTACCAATGGTTTATTTCGCCATTCTTTCCACCAGCATGCAGATATACGCCTACTTGCAGTCAATATGGTATTGAAGCCATGAAAAAACACGGACTAATAAAAGGCAGCTTTTTGACTTTAAAAAGAATTAGCAGATGTCACCCAGGGGGTGGTAGTGGATATGATCCAGTACCTTAATTATTTCGTCTTTTCAAAGAAAATAATATTGGTTTGCCATTTAGCAGTATCTTTTTCCATCATGGGATCAGTAATGTATTGCTCAATCACCAATTCAGGTTCATCGCCCAAATTATTTGATTTCATATAACTACTCATAGTTTGATAAGCAGGCATCATTTTTTTGTAATCACCAAAGTACACGATTTGATGTGCTTTTTTACCTTCTACTTTAACCCAAGTAACGCCTGCCAACTTCGCTTCCTTGTCCATTGGCATTGCTGCTGCGACATCAGTAACGCCGGCTTTTTCGTCATACATATAATAAATACTGCAAGCTGGACCATTGGTCTTAACACCTGCAGGACCTGCAACCGCCATAATTTTACCATAACTTGCTCCGAAGAAACTTGGTAATTCTTCAAATTTCATTTTAGATCGAATACTAGCAAAAAGGGTGCTTGGAAATTCTATATCTTTTACCTCATATGATACAGTTTGTATCACATCATTACCCGTAATGGTGCCATTTTCGCATAACTTCTTCAAGGTTTGTAAACCTGTCTCAAAATCATTCCCTACAGCGCCATCCATTCCTCCCATGGCCAACATAATTAATTTTTCGAAAAAACCTTGTTCCCCACTCATGCTCCATGTGGTTTTAAATCCATTCTCAGCTTTTTCCATCGCCATAGAAACCTTTGAACTACTCTCAAAAGGCTTTAAAAATTTTAAGTCATAATCAGACTGCTTATTTAAAACAACATTCGAAATTGTCATTTGACCAGATCCAACATCTTTATTGTCGGAATTCCATGCAAAACTGGCGCCTAATTCACCGTCTTTTCCAGTTATGGTGGTTTTTGTGGCTGTGTCCCTCAAAAGCCATGGATTCCAAAGTTTAAAATTTTCTAGCTTGTTAATTCCATTCCAAACGATGCTTTCATTTGAATTAATGACGATGCTTCTTTCGACCTTAAATGTAGAAGGTAGAAATGCTACATAGATGCACAATATTGCTATAATTAACAGCAATATTAAACCGATTTTTTTTAATATCTTCATGGCTAATTTATTAATTGTTATACAATTATAAAGATAGTTTTGTAAAAAACAAATAAATTAAATTAATTCTGTACTTGGATCCCAAAAGTGTTTTTTAAAATTAACTATTTGGTCATTTTCGACGATAATGCCTTCGGCTTTTAGTAATTCAGCCATGCGCTCCCCTCCAAAATTGCGCTTGCCTGTTAATAGCCCTATTCTGTTCACCACCCTATGCGCTGGCATATCAATCGGATTTGGATGAGAATGATTCAATGCCCAACCGACCATACGAGAGGAGGACTTAGTGCCTAAATACGCGGCAATTGCGCCATAGCTTGTAACACGGCCTTTTGGAATCAATTTCACAACCTCAATTACATTTTCGAAAAAATTTTCTTGTGTCATTTTTATGTCAGTAAACTATTTTGGCAAAATTGTTGTCTATAGTATTCACAAAAGAATCATAATTTTGCATAAGAACCCATGAAAAACAAAAATATTTTCAAAATCGCCCTTTTCACCTTTCTTTTTTTCACTTTTAATAGTGGAATGATAGCTCAGGTTAATAAACCGACTCCAAAAAAACCTGGTACCGCTGCTGAAACAAAACCTAAAGCTGGTTCTCCAACAAATATCAATGCACCTGTAGTTCCTAAAAAACCAACGATCGACCCAAATCAAGTTGGACGTGCGCCAGGCAGCTATGCCATAAAAGTGAAGTTAAAAGGGTTTAAAAAAGTATTTATTTATCTTGCAGATAACTTTGGAGATAAACAATACTACCGCGATACCTGCTGGTTAGATGAGAATGGTGTTGGAACCTTTAAAGGCAATCCAAAATTACAAAGAGGTTTATACATGATTGTTTTCCCGAATGCTGCTGGTTATTATGAGTTACCAATTACTGACGACCAAGATTTCTATTTCGAAGCAGACACATCGCTCGATGAGTCTAAAATAAAAATTACAGGTTCAGAGGAAAATGAATCGTTTGTTGCTTATCAAAATATTAGAAGAAAATATGGCGAACAACGTTACAATTTAGAGAGAAATTACACCGATGCCAAAGCTGCTGGTGATCAAAATACAATTCAAACCTTAAAAAGGGAAATTGATACATTAGAAGCGAGAGATACACGATACAGAGAAGGTTATGCCAAACAACATCCTAATTATTTTTTAACAAAATTATTTACTGCCTTCAAACAAATTAACGTGCCTAAACCAACAGAGAAAGATGATTCTATGTTTGAGTATAGATATTACAAGAACCACTATTGGGACAACGTAGATTTTTCTGAAGATGGTTTAATTAGAGCGCCTCAAGGATTACTCGTAATGAAATTGAATGACTTTATTGATAAAGTAACATTACAAGACCCTGATAGTTTAACCCAAGCTGTTAATTTTGTCATCAATAAAACTTTGCCTTACACCGAAACCCAAAAGTATTTTGTTCAATATTTAACCAATAAATTTCAAGATAGAAAAATCATGTGCCAAGACAATGTGACGATTCACATGATTAATAATTTTTATTGCACTGGTAGGGCTTGGTGGTACAATGATACTGCAGAGCTTCGTAAAATGTGCGAAGAAGGTAAAAAAGCCACACCTACCATGTGTGGAAGAATTGCACCTGACTTAAATATGAGCGATACAGCAGGTAATATGCATAGATTGTATGATAACTTAGGTAAAAACTTAACCATCCTATTTTTCTATGACCCTACTTGCGGTCACTGTAAAGAGGTAATACCAGTTGTAAATGCAGTGTTTCAAAAACACAAATTGAATGGTATAAAAGTGTATGCTGTTTCGACTGAAAACAAATACGAAGAATGGAGAGAAATGATGCGTAAGCGTCCTGAGTTAGGTGAGTGGGTGAATGTATGTAAAACCGATCGTTACTACCCTTGGCCACTCAATAAATACGATTATAATATTGTTGCAAACCCTACTTTATTCGTTTTAGATAACAATGCCAAAATCATTGGTAAAAAAATAGATGAGCACCAACTTGAATTCTTTATTGAATCATTATTATTTGAAAAAGGGATTATCAATGTAAAACCAATTCCGCCTTCAGATAAAAAAGATGAAAGTTCGAAAGATGAGGTAAAAGACAGCCACTAATGATTATCGCATTTCGCGATATTCCTTGTATGCATCTGTAGCTCTTTTTATAATTCTGCCTGTTTTTATTTGTAAGCCAAAGGTATAAAATGGACCATTGAACTCATGTGAATGTGTGAGCGATATGCGAGTCCCAAGTCCGCCACCTACCCACAACCACCATGTTAATTTATAGCTTGCGTTAATGCTCAATTCAATGGGAACAATGCCTGGATGCCTTTCATTAATTTTGTTATAAGGATTATTGGTGTATTTTCTATACACACC
>CANFUB010000167.1 GCA_947450015.1 Bacteroidota bacterium
CACATGGTTATCGATAATTGGAATGTCTTCGTGTTGTGCATCTTCTTTCTCCCATGGCGAGGCTTTCATTTCGACAAAGGGACTGCGCACTACTACTTTTACCTGTTCGCCACCTAATCTGCGGGCGGTTCTGCAACAGTCCATGGCTGTATTACCACCACCTAATACAATTACTTTTTTTCCAATTTTATGGGTGTGTTCGAATGCCACACTGGCCAACCAATTAATACCAATATGTATGTTCGCATCGGCCTCTTTTCTGCCGGGTATTTCTAAGTCGCGGCCCTTAGGAGCACCTGTACCAACAAACACGGCATCGTATTGATTAGCGAGCACTTCTTTTAAACTTTTTACGTAGTGATTGAAGTGGGTATGTATACCTAAATCTAAAATAAAATTTACCTCTTCATTCAATACGGTTTCGGGCAAACGGAAAGAAGGAATTTGACTGCGCATAAAACCGCCTCCTAATTTTTGCTCATCGTATAAATGTATTTCATAACCCAGTGGGGCTAAGTCGCGTGCCACAGTAAGCGCTGCAGGACCGGCACCAATGAGTGCTACCTTTTTACCATTGGGTTTAAAAGGCCCTTGAGGCATCAGTTGTTTTACATCACCTTTATTATCGGCTGCTACGCGTTTTAAACGACAGATAGCAACAGGCTCTTCCTCTACCCTACCTCTTCGACAGGCGGGCTCGCAGGGTCGATCGCAGGTACGACCTAATACACCCGGAAACACATTTGAATCCCAATTGACCATATAGGCTTCGGTGTATTTTTCTTGGGCAATAAGGCGTATGTATTCTGGCACAGGGGTGTGAGCAGGACAAGCATACTGACAATCCACTACTTTGTGAAAGTATTCGGGGTCTTTAATATTGGTTGGCTCCATGGTTAAATCTTTTTCAAGTACAATTAATAATTGATGTATTAAAAAAATTCTCCCCCCTATTTCTGCACGCTTACTCTTTACAACAGGTTAAAGAAAATCGTTAACAATTTTGTAAAAATAGGATATTTTGATAAACAAAAAATAGAAAGGCGAAAAAAATATTAACAGGGCTGTGGAAGGGCTATTGCAATCCTAACCTTTAGATAGTCAAACTCTAAGAGAATCGCCATTGGAGATAGTCGCAATGCATTTTTTAGAAGCGAATGATAAAAATCAGACTTTTGAAAAGGGACTTAATTCAATAGATAATTTGATTTTGACACAACTAATTTTACTAAAACTATACACCACACTTCGTCTTACTGAGCTAACTACACTTCGTCATACTGAGCTACCTACACTTCGTCATACTGAGCTTGTCGAATGTATGGACGAAGTGTTCCGAAGCCAAAAACCATCGACACACCCAAAGGCTCCAGTACTTATGGGCTGAAGTACTAGCGCTTCGACAGGCTCAGCATGACTGAGGCTATTTAAAACACCTTCTCAACCTTACACTTCGTTCTACTGAGCTACTTACACTTCGTCATACTGAGCTTGTCGAATGTATGGACGAAGTGTGTCGAAGCCAAGAACCATCGACACACCCAATGGCTACAGTGCATATGGGCTGAACTACTAGCGCTTCGACAGGCTCAGCATGACTGGGGTAAGCTTTGAGAATGCACCTTTTACACTTTATCTGAACTAAAATTTATTTTTTATTTTTTGAAATAAATCTCATTTTCGAAATATGAAAATGATGTACGTTTACATTTTAGAATGTTCCGATCATTCTCTCTATACAGGTGTGACGAATGACATTGATAGACGAGTTGAGGAGCATCAATATGGCGAGAATAAAGAAGCTTACACATATTCAAGACGACCTGTTAAACTTGTTTATTCCGAATTTTTTATTGACCCAACAGATGCTATAAATTTCGAAAAACAAATAAAAGGTTGGACAAGAAAAAAGAAAATTGCACTGATTAATGGCGATTTCAAAACATTGGTAAAGCTCTCCAATCACAACAAAAACTTGATTTAATAATCATCCACCAAAACAGGCTGCAACTGCTGCACTTCTTCTAACACTGGTCGCGCGAGTGTATGAACCTCCACACCTTGTTTTAAAACAGTGCTGCTAAGTTGTGCTTTTTTCCAATGTTGCTCGCCACGGTATAAAAAGAATTTACTCATGGGATAATGGAATTTAAAACAACCTTGGTAATCGATGCCCATTAGACGATAAGGAATGCTGTGATCGCTTTTCAAACAAGTATTTATAGCTTTTGTGAAAACTGTTGGCCCTGTCATGCGGTGCACATCGTTGGGATACCGATTGTATCTAATGTTATCCAACATTAAATCCATGGCTTTCTTTAAAAAAGGATGACCAGCAGCAAATACCATGGCCCATTGCACACAAATACCCGGATGACTTTCCATGGCAATCAATGCTTCGTCATTCTCTTTTATAAACGTATGAAAAGGGGCAATGGCTAAACTATCAATGTCTAAATAAATACCACCCCTTTTATATAAAATGGCATATCTAAAAAAATCGGCTTTAGCGGCTCCTATATCAATTTTCTGATATAAGCTAAGCACTTCATGATTATACGCAGTAGCAATAAAATGTTCAATGCGTTCGTCATCATAAAATTCATATTGGTACTCAGGATTTTTTTTCTTTAATCGTGCAATGTGCCATTGTGTGACAAGTGGTAAATCAGCGGTTCGAAACGTTTGATAAATGATTTTTGGAATAGACATAAGGTATAAAGATTAAACAAGTGGAGTGGTTAGTTTCATAAAGCTTGGCAAAGAAAAATAGCCTAATGAATTCAATGCATCGTATCAAATATTCGCTGTTCATATGTGTAGGAAACGAAGGCTTCAAAACGAATATTGCAATCCTGAAAATCTATGACAATAAAATGACTTAATAACACAAAAAGCAGATGTGTAATTTTAGGCTTTCTACACTTAAGGTCCTAACAATTTACAGGATAGAATTTGCAACAAAAAAAACCTCCGATGCACTATCCGAGGTTTTTAAGTTTGATTTTAAATTTTAATTAAACCGTATAAGGAACCGTATATTTATCAATGTCTTTAATCGCCTCCACAATTTGATTCACTTGCCATTTTACAATGCGGTTGGCATTTCTTTTTACAAGTTCAGATGTTTTGTCGTTCGACCATGGTTGAATGGCAATAATGGGTTTACCCAATTCTTTGGCAACCTCAATTTCCTTTTCAATCCAACGGTCGTAATAAGGAAACACACCCGCTAATATAATTAAACAAGATGAGCGTTTTATTTTCTCAGTAATGGCAAACAACAATTGCTGATCAGTTCCCGTTTCATGCACTGGATCTTTCTTTGGAATATAAAGACTTTGGTAGTCTAGACCAACTTTGTCTAAAAATCTAACAATGGTATCTTTTGCATTGTTGTAGGTCCAAGAATGACTAATAAATAGTCTGTGTGCTTTCTCTATCATAACTTTAGAAATTATCTTATTAAAGTTTTAATTAATAAGAATGAATTAGTTTTTGACAAACATAGAAGATTTTTAAAAAAATAAATACAAGAATTCAAAAAAAACTAAATAATATAAAATCAGTATTCTAAATATTTAATTGTAAGTGATTTACAAAATTTTTAAAAGTATTATTTACTCATAAGAGTAAAAAATACTAATTAAGATGATAAAAATATGACAGAAATTTAATCAGATTATGGCACGATGGAAGGCTAAACCGCTAAAAACTATGGCATTCTAAAATTTTTCACTTGGCATATATTCGGCACTTTGCATTTTTTTTCCCTAAAACGTTTCCCTTTTTAACGTTCGTGGTATTAAACAATAAAAATATCCAATTATTATGAGAATTATTGCTTTAATCATGCTGCTTTGTTTGACACAAACACTCTTCACTCAAACAACTAAAACCATTAAACCAAAACCAAATAAAGCCACTGTTTATCTTACAGGCGCTGAAATTGGATACCTTGAAACCCTCACGCTTCCCGCGGGGAGCAATGAGATTATTATAGAAGGTGTTTCTCCTTATGTCGATGAGAATACCATCTCTGCTTTCTTCAAAGGTGGACTTGTAATCGATACCAAAAAATCATTGCGCTATCCCGAACCTCCCAAAAACCCTGCACTCGAGGACAAATACGGCAAATACATTGCCCGCATTAACGACTCACTCGAAGAGCTTGTTTATTTAATTAAAGATTGTACCAATAAACAAGGTAGTTATCAAAGAGAAAGAAATCTATTGCTCAACAATCGCCTCATTCGCGGTGAGTTTGCACGCGATTCAATTGCACTCCTTAAATCATCACTCGATTTATTGCGCCTACGCTTAACCAACATTGATGAAGAAGAATTAATGCAAGAACGCAAGCTTAATAAACATTACAAATTACAAGCGAAGCTCAACGAGCGCAAGATCTATTACCAATTGTTGCAAAGTGAAGGCACCCCTATTATCAACCCTGATATGTACAATCCCATTTATCAAATTATTGTAACCATCGAAAACGAGGTAGCAGTAACTGGCACCTTGAGCTTAAAATATTACGTGGCGCAAGCAGGCTGGATGCCCATTTACGATATCCAAGCTGCATCAGGAAAAGAAAAAATACAATTGGTATACCGTGCCCAAGTGTATCAAAATACTGGCTTAGATTGGAAAGATGTGGCTTTAACACTTTCTACAAGTAATCCTGCCATTGGCAATACCAAACCTGTGCTTAGCGAATGGAATTTATACTTTGGATATCCAGAAAGTTATATCGACAAAATGAACAAAGCAAAAACACCTGCTGCACTCAATTACAATAACAACATGAACTATAAGTCGCTCGAAAAAAAATCACTTGCACTCGAATCAAATACCGATATGATGGATGACGCGGGTGTACCTGCAATACCTGTATTTACAGTGGACGATAATTTCCTTAGAACAGAATACGACATTAAAACCCGCTACGCTATTGCCAGCGATAACAAAGCTCATAATGTAATTATTAACAATGTAGAAATTCCAGTTGACCTAGCGTACATGGCCGTGCCTAAACTCGACAAGGATGCTTTCTTAATGGGCAAGGTGGTGAATTGGGAAGATCTGAACCTGATTCCTGGTGCGGCCAAAATATATTTCGATGATTCTTATATCGGCACAACCACCATCGACCCGGTGAGCACCAAAGACACTTTGTACATTAATCTTGGTCGCGACAGATCTATTATTGTTAAACGTCAAAATGTAAAAGAAAAATGCAAAGAACAAATGGTAGGTGAATTTAAAATGGTTTCAAAAACCATTGAAATTACAGTGCGCAATACCAAAGCCATTGGCCTTGCATTCGAAATTGAAGATCAAATTCCAATCACTATCGACCCAGGCATTAAAATTACTTTAGGTGATAACGATGGGGCCATCTACAATGAGGTAACAGGTAAACTCACATGGAAAATTAATATCAAACCCAAAGACACCAAAAAAATAAGGTTCACCTATGAAGTGAAATACCCGAAAGACAAATTTATTCAAGGTTTATAGTAAAAAAAAGCCCCTTTTTATAAGGGGCTTTTTTTGTTATCTTATATAATAATTAAACCCTTCGATGGTTTTAAGCTTTACTTTAATTTTGTTGAGCTTAATATACGTTAAAGAATTATTAACCAAATTGGCAGCCACAATATCGCTCTTATTTGCAAAATAAATATCACCACTGTAATCTGTCGCAAAGATCAATTGACAAGTACTAGGTGTTAAAGCCAAATTTTTAAAATCCAAAGGAATAATGGTTTGGTAGCGACTGTCTACCATGAACAATTGTTTAACATCAATTGGAATACCTGTCTCATCGGTGTATTGTGCAATAATGTTTGTATTGAATTCAACTGGTTTCAAAGTAAACAAACTGAAAGTACCCAATTGATTCATTCGTATCTCTGCAGCCATGCCATTGCGCTCATTGGCTTTTACTTTTTCGCTCACAAAATTCAAGTACTCATTGTAACGAATAACATTGTTTTCATTAAAACTCGTGTTGCGTTGTTGGAGCACATGTAAATATTTTTTATAAATCTTATAGAATTTCTTGATGTGCTTTTTAAGGGTCTTATCATCTTCGGCATCGCTTATAA
>CANFUB010000168.1 GCA_947450015.1 Bacteroidota bacterium
GCACCACACAAGTGTTTGGTGTAAACGCTTGGTTCAAGCCCTTTAAATTTGCTTTCTCAACCTTCACATTTGCTTGGGCCATGGCTTGGTATTGCGCTTACTTACCAAATTTCAATATTACCTTGTTCAATTGGTCGGTGATTATTTTGTTGGGTTTTGAAATTTTCTACATTGCTTTTCAGGCAGGCAAAGGTCAACTTTCGCATTACAATTTAAGCACACCTGTATACGCCACCTTGTATTCTTTAATGGCCTTGGCAGCCACTTTGGTGACACTTTATACAGCCTATGTAGGGTTTTTATTTTTTACAACTTCATTTCCTGAGTTACCTACTTATTACGTTTGGGCCATTCGTTTGGGCATGCTTATTTTTGTAATTTTTTCTTTTGAGGGTTTTGCAATGGGCTCCAGACTCAACCACAGTGTTGGGGCCTTAAACGATAATTCAAATTTATTCATCATGGGTTGGAGCAAGACGGTAGGCGATTTAAGAGTCGCACACTTCATCGGGATGCATGCCTTACAAGTGTTGCCCATACTCTCCTATTACCTCTTAAAAAACACAAAACTTACCATCGGTCTTTCTGTTGTATACGGTTTATTGGCTTTAGCAACACTGGTGCAAGCAATGCAAGGCAAGCCATTGGTGAAGGGCAAGACTCCAACTGAAATAGAAAATACGTCCAACTAACGAAAAGGAAAAATCAATACAGTTTAACTGCTTTCATTTTCAAAAGATTTTACACTTCAAAACAGTCGAAAAATTTGACGTCTATTCACTTTAACAAAAACCAACTGAACTAAACATCAAAGCATGGAATTTCAGACCGTAATTATAGAAACAAATCGATTGGTCTTGAAAGGGTTTACACCCCAAGACATGACCCATCTTTTTACTAACTATTCGCCAACAGAAGTGTCCGAATTATTAGGACACCAAAATGAAGAAGAGTATTTGAAAGAAAAAAGTAAAGTAGACAATGGCTATGCCACTTATAACAGAACCTTCCTCGTTTTCTTAATGGTAGAAAAAACATCGCATACTGTGATAGGCCGGTGCGGACTGCATAACTGGAACACCGACCACCACCGCGCAGAGATCGGTTACCACATGGTGCTTGAAAACTACAAGCGCCAAGGTTTCATGAGCGAAGCAGTGACTGCCATTATTGACCATGGCTTTAAGGAATTGAAGTTGCACCGCATTGAAGCCTTGGTAGGCCGCACCAATACAGCCTCTTTGAGAATCATAGTAAAACAAGGTTTTGTAGAAGAAGGACTGCTAAGACAACATTATTTTATAAATGGTGTCTATGAAGATTCAGTGATGTTTTCAAAATTAGCGGATGAACATTTTAAATAGTAAGTAACATGTCAAAATTTTTCGAAATCATTGCTTGGCTGCAAATCGTGGCTTCTCCTTTGCTTATCGGCCTGGGCATTGGCGCTTACTTGTATTACAAAAACCCAACCATTGGTTTCCTAATTCTAGCGATTGCATTGGGTCTGATTGGTTTTATAATTGGTATTTTATGGGCCAACAAAGTTTGGAAAACAAAAGGCACTCTATGGTTTATCTCCCATGTGAATGCTTCGCCAGATTTAGATAACCTTAAGCGAGATAAAGTAAATGAAGAACTTTAGTAAAACATCCTTGAGGAAATTAACTATCCTATTAAATATTCTTTGTTTGACATCCCTAACGTATGGACAAAAATTCATGATAGTAAATGGAGACACATTGCCTCTTAGAGATGAAATGGAAGTGCTTGAAACTGGCGATACCATTTACCATGGCGCTTGCAGAACTTTTGAAAAAATAAAAGGTCAAATTGTCAATCAATCTGATGAGCAATGTTTACGTCAAGGACCGTGGATAATAACCGACAGCGCAGGTAATTATTGGTCGGGCAACTTTAAAGACAATAACAAAGAAGGAATTTGGAAACTATTTAACAAAACTGGAAAATTACTGAAAGAGACTGAGCATGTTTCTTTCGGGAATGACCAATACTTGGTAAAGGAAATTGATTATGTAAGTGGAACACCCGTTACGCTTCTTGACAAAATATTTCTGGCCTTTTATATCAAGCATCTAGTGGCCATAATGGTTATTCTTTTTGTCACTTTTTTTGGAAGAATGTTTATTAATAGCAGCATTTACAACAGAGAAAATGGAACAAATTTTGGCGTCTTGTTTCCAAAAAACTATGGACATACTTTACTTTGCACTTTTACGTTTTGGTTTGCTCATTACAAACCAGAAAACAGGAGACTTGTAATCATAAGTAATACAATGTCTATAATTGGATTGAGTATTTTATTTGGCTTATTCATCGGACTAGTAATTACAGGAGAAATATAAATAAGAATTTAATTTTATACTTTTGTATTGTCGCTAGCCATTTGCAGAAAATCCCCTTCAAATTTCAAGCGCAAAATATTTAACTTTTAAAAACAACCCATACTGAATGAAAAAATACACCCTTCATTTGCTTTGTCTACTTTTTATAAATTTTAATGCAATTGGTCAAACACCAGCAGGCGCTGTTGCTGCTAATCCAAATACCATTTATTACGCAGGTGGCAGCTGTAAATTTTACGACATCAACGACAACCTGCTGCTTTCTGTCGATGCGACAGAGGCGGGCTGGTCGGCCACCCCTGCCAAAACCGCTTGGGCGGTGGTAACGCCAAGCAATGGCGGTTATTTTGAATTTCCAAATTACACCAACAATGCCCCAACATGCAATATTCCACAATACTTGCAACCCTTCTGGAAATCCGATACCATATTTAATGAATTGGTGCTCTTAAATGGGGTTAACACCTCTGCCAATTTAATGTTCAAACCTCAAAAAATAATTGCAGTTACCAACTACGATTTTTCTCAAACCTTTATACAAAATACAGATTATTCTGTTAGCGGTTCTACAATTAAACAACTCAGCACAAAGGTGTCTTCATCGGTCGCTATCGTTGCTGGCAAAAAAGGCAATGGTCAACCCAACGGCCTCATGAATACCAAACCAGCTTCATGGACTTGCGTTACCTATATTCCTGATAGAACCAATTGGAACGGCTCAAATTTACTCGGCTATAAAGGCAATTTATTGCCGAAAACAATGGCCAAATTAAAGGCCGCACAAGCTGTTACCATCGAAGCTTATGGCATGAGTATTACAGCAGGTTTAAATGTGAGCGGTTTTGCCGGTGACGATAAAAATTTTACACCTACTAAACCTTATATGCATAGCTATGTTGATTTATTGGAAAATGCCTTGGAAGCAAGATTTGGTTCTAACATTACCATGATCAATGGTTCATGTGGTGGTAAGATGGTGGCTTGGATTGATCAATATTGCGAAAGCATGGTGGTACCCAATGTGCCCGACCTTGTTATTTTAGACATGGGCATGAATGATATTTGGGGGACAACTAGCAATGCGGCCTTTAAAGTCAGTATGCAATCTTGTATCAACAAAATAAAAACAGCAAACCCCAATACCGAATTTATACTTATTGGCAATATGTTGCCCGATGTCAATTCTCAAGGCGCACCTTCAAATGGCGATGTTTTAATGTATGGGTTTTTAACTCAATTAAAAAATCTTGAAACCACAGGCATTGCCGTTTTCGATATGACCACCCTAAGCGATTCAATCTACAAAAGAAAGGGACCAGCCCATTGTCTATCAAATTCATTGCATCCCAATGATTATTTAGCACGATGGTATGCGCAAGGATTATCGGCACTTTTTAACGATGGTAGTATAGTGAACACAAGTGCTAAAAAATACTTTGTAAATACCACAGGAAACAATACAGATGGTTTAAGCATTGCGAGCGCTTGGACCAGTTTAGATAAAATCAATACCAAACAATTTAATCCAGGTGACACCATTGTTTTTGAAGGTGGAAAATCATTTACTGGTAATCTTGAATTTGATCAATTAGATGGCAACTCAGTGGCAAAACCAATCGTGCTAACAACCTATGGAAGTGGACAGGCAAACATTAACACCGCTGTAACTACCAAATGTGGATTCAAGGCCATCAACACGCAAGGATTTCATATCAGCAACCTTAAATTCACAGGACCAGGTAATGGTACCCAAAAAGACATTGATGGCATTTTATTTTATACCACCAATCCCACTGGTTATTTAAGTAATATCGTTTTAAAAAATTGTGAGGTCAGTGGTTTTGGTTATTGCGGTATTCGGTTTTATTCTAATTGGGATGCCAATGTAAAGGCAGGCTACAAAGAAGTATTAATTGACCGATGCAAAGTGCATGATTGCCGCGAAAATGGTATCGTTACTTTTGGATATGATGTACAAAGCACCAATTTTTACCATCACAAAAAATTTACTTTAAAAAATACTGAGGTATACAATATCTCAGGCTATGCAGCCGCAACTCATAAAGGCAGTGGCATTGTGTTATCTCAAATTGATTCTAGTACCATTGAAAGTTGCGTGGCCTATAATACAGGTACTGCCAATACTGCTTGCGGTGGACCAGGGGGCATTTGGGTTTGGGCGGCCAATGCCATTACCATACAATATTGCGAAAGTCATCACAACTCATCTGGAGGAACAGGGGGATGCGATGGCTTAGGATTTGATTTGGATGGCGGTGTTACCAATTCCATTTTACAATATTGCTATGCACACGATAACGATGGTGCTGGCTATTTGCTTGGTAATTTTGATGGTGCGCGACCATGGGGCAACAACATTGTACGTTATTGTATTAGTGCTAACGATGCAAGAACAAACAATTCGGCGGTTACACTTTTTACAGCACCTAACACGCAATGGAATGGTTTAAAATTTTACAACAATACCATTTATTTAACCCCTTCTGCAAAGAATAAATACAGCACATTTGGCGCCTTTCAAATGAGCGATTACGGCACCACTATGGCCGGTGTTGAATGCTACAATTCCATTTTTTATACCACAGGTGGTTTGCCTTTGTTAAATGTGCCCAACACCTTTGTATCACAAGCGCCTAAATTCATTGGCAATTTATACTACACCAATGGTGATGCCTTTTCAATTACTTATGGCAGTGCATATAATACCCTTTCAAACTTTAGAAATGCTGGTGTGAATTGTGAAAAAATGGGAAGTACCAATACTGGGATTGAAGGCCAACCACTTTTACTGAATACCAATAAAAACCCCTACACTGTTTTTCCTTTACCCACCGACTCTTTGAATGCCTTTCGTTTTTCGGCTTTATCGCCATGCAGAAATGCTGGCTTAGATTTAAAAACGAGCTTTGGTATTGACATGGGTACACGAGACTATTGGGGGAATACCCTAAAAAACGAAAATGCCTTTGACATTGGTGCCTTTGAATGGAAAAACCCAAGCAATGGAATCGCTTCTAGTAACTTAACAGGTTGTGTAATCTATCCCAATCCTATAAAGAACGAAGCTTTCATCATTGATCTGCCAGTTCAAAACAGCGCCAATACAATCCTTGAACTTTTTGATGTCACAGGAAAAACATGGATAACACAAATTTTATCTGTGGGTTTAAATAAAATAGAAACACAAGCTTTGCCACCGGGTTTGTATTCTATCAAAATTACAGATGGCAGCCAATTTCAAACTTATAAAATTATGAAGCTTGAATAAAGAAAAACTTTGCCAATCGGCAAAATATTGGCTTGGTTTTTAGTCTGAAATATTTGGAGAAATGAACGCCAAAATAACTGGTTGATATACTTCAAATAAAAAAGCGTTCATTTACTAATTAACTTATTAATACTTTTAACCATCAATCAAATGAAACTTATTTACACCTTGGTCTTGCTATTCGCGCCTCTATTTATGAAGGCACAGGTCAGTGCTTTGCGCATTCATCCCAATATTAATTTACTAAAAGATAGTATTGAAAGTAAAACTTTGGTTACTACTATCAACCATTTTTTAATGGCTGCTCAATCCGATAATAAGGCCAATCAATACGTACATGACAAACAAAAAATAGAAACTTATCTACTGCTAGATGAAATCGCTGGCATAGAAAAAAGTGGTAAATACAAAGACGCACATTTCTATAAACCCTACCTTACTAATATGGTAGATTTAA
>CANFUB010000169.1 GCA_947450015.1 Bacteroidota bacterium
CAAAAACAATCGACTGCGGCATGGCTCACCATTGCACCCTATACCACTGATTTTAAAAACTACATCTTATTAAACTACATGCGGGCCACCATTGCTGGTTACGCTGGTAAAAACGAAGAACAGATTACGATACTGAGCGCTAAGCCTAGCCATGCACAGGCACAGCCCTTTTATTATATGGAGTATATGCTTGGTCTAGCCAAATTAAGAAAGTTAGATTCCGAGGCCAACATTCACTTGAAACTATTCACTGTAAAATTCAAGGGCAAAAATTATATCAAGTCGGCCTACAGATACCTGGCCTGGGCCGAATTAATTGCGGGCAACAATAGCGCTGCCATCACTTACTACTCACTTTGCAGCAAATATGGTCAAACTTATCAAGAGGAAGACAAACAGGCCTTAAACGAAGCCCTAGACCCCATTAAGTGGCCAAAGGAATTATTAGAAGCCCGCCTATTATTTGATGGGCACTACTTTCAACAGGCCTTGGATAAACTAGATAAGATAGCACCAACCACGCTTGTGAATACAAAACATTTGCTTGAATTTAACTATCGAAAAGCACGTGTTCAACAAGAGCTAAAGGCCTATGGCAGTGCCTTGGTGCTCTACGACAAGGTAATTACTTTAGGCAAAGAAGAAGCATACTATTACGCAGCTTATTCGGCATTGCAGATGGCCAACATCTATGAAACCCTCAACAATAAGGCCTCTGCAGAATTGTATTACAACAAGGCCATTGCTGATTTTCCGAAAAATAAGGAGTACGTTAACAGCATTGAACAAAAAGCCAAAAGTGGCTTAAAAAGAATCGGTGCTTAAGCCTTTGCGCTTGTGCCGAAGTTGATATAAAAGACAATTTTACCCCAAAGAAGCCGTAAAAATTTAGTATTAAAAACTAATTGAGGTCCTCCATTCAGCCATAAACAATTGATTTATTGCAACTTAATTTTTTTTGGGCCTTTATTATTTAGACAGGTTCTGTGGCTTAAATAAAAAATAAATTTTATTCGAAACGCCTAAAATTCCAAATTATTGCACGACTTGAACCGAATGGGCAAAAATTAAAGTACTGTAAATCTGTTTTTTACAGGAATTTTCAAACTTTTGGAAATCGTATTGAATTCTTTTGTATACTTGAGTATAAGTTATTGAAATCGATAAGATTATATACTTAATGAGATTAAAAACCTAAAAATAAACGCATGAAAAACTAACCGATCACCTCAAATAAAACACACTAAAACTAACTAAACTATGAAACACAACATTTACGCATTAAACAAGATTTACAAAGATTCCTTTGTGAATTTTCCGACCAGGAAAGCCATTTTACTGGTTGTTCTCTTCAGCTCTTTTGCCTTTCTAGCAAAAGCGCAGCACCAAGAGGATTCAACAATTGTATTGTCGAAGAATGCCTTCACAATATCGTTTGTTCATACGCCTGACAGTTTGCTCAAGTTAGAGATTGTTAACAATCAGTTAGACGCAATTACCCCATTTTTCATTGAAACATATGTGAAAGGGTATTCATTAAATACAGAATCTATCACCCAATCGCTCAACAATGCCGAAGTACCAAATACAATTGAAAAAGTATACGGACCACAGTTTGTTGGCTTCGGGCTCGACTATCTGCCTCCTTTCGGTAATTACAAAACCTCATTTGCGACCCAAACGCGCACCAATGAGTCTTCGTCTTTTATCGTAAGAATTTCGGGTACAATTAACGGTCAACACGTTATTTGGTCGAACGCTTATAGTTTATAATTAGTTCCATTTAATTCATTTTAATATGAGAACTAGCGTGAAAACCGTTATGGTCATGGTATTATTGACCCTAACATTTGCTGGCGACTTATTTGGCCAGTGTCCCTCTAACCTTGGATTTGATAATGGTGTGTTCAGTCCTTGGAGTACTTCTACAGATAGTAATTTTATAACCCCTGGTAGCAGAATTTATTACAAACCAGGTTTGAGTCCAATAGTAGCAAGTTACGGTAGCACTGATAGATGGTTAGGAACTATCAGCAAACCACATCCTTCTTGCGGTAATTATTTAACAAGAGTTGGTAATGCAGGTATCAACGCAACTGCCGATACTGTTTACAGAAAATACATCATCGATAGTTTATCAGATAAATTAACCATTTACAGCCGCGGTGTTTCGGAAATTGCGCATAATTATTGGAATCTTGCGACCATCGAAGCGCCTGGTTTTGGTTACGAAGTATATGTTAATGGCAAAAAATTAGATTGCTTAAAAGGTGCCTTCTTTTGCGGTAATGCCGATGCACCTTATGTATGGAATGTCGGTAGTTTTAAAGACACATCCGGTGTTCGTAAATCAGTAGGTTGGGCCAAAGAGGTCCTAAATTTTGCATGTTTTGTTGGCGACACCATTGAGGTGCGTTTGTTTACCCGCGATTGTATCAAATTAGGTCACTACGCCTATGCCTATTTCGATGTGGTTTGTGGCGATACCACCAAACCTACCATTAGCAAAATCATGGTGAATGATGTGATTGATGCCGATAAATTAAACCTTTATTGCACCAATTCAACCACTTTATATTTAAAACCAAACACTGTAATTTGTCCAGTGGTTAGATCGAATGTCAATTGGAAACCATCCTCACTAGTGATTGGTGCTACCAACCTCGACAGTGCTAAAATTAACATGCCAGATTCTGGTTGGGTATATGCCGAAGCAGATTTTTCAAACTTCTGCACCAGTGTGCACGTTCGCGATTCTATTTTCATTAAAAAATTAAATGCCGACCCACACGATAACCTACCTAAAATGCCCCGCAACTATTGCGATTGCTACAGCGATACCCTCAATTTTGGAACAACTACAGTAACCACTGTAAAAGATCAAAACGGCAACTCAATGACCCTAAGTAACGGTTTATTGATACTCAAACCATGCGATAATTTTTATGAAGAATCTTTTTGGAAATCGCCTTCGGTTCGCACAACCCTCAATAAAAGTCAAATTGGCACTTCAAGTTGGGTCATCGGCAACAGCGACGGAGCAATCGGTCAAGATTCCATTTTGGCAGGTGGTATTGTGCGTTACAATGTCAACTACAAGTCAACCAAAAAATTCTTTGTAGGCATTAACGATAAAAACGTAAGCAATAACAATGACATGTCGCACTCCATTTATTACAATGGTGGCGTTATTACGGCCTACTATAAAGGTTCAGTACAGGCAAGTTTGGGTACCTATTCCGCAAATGCTGTGATTGAATTTAAAACACTGAGCAATAACAGAGTAGAAATTTGGATTGATGGCGTTAGAAAACATACTTACTCCAACTCTCAAAAAGCAACTTTTCCTGTATTTGCTGATTTTGCAGCCCAGTGCAATGACACGGCCATTATCAATAAAACCTCCATCTTCGGACCAACCAAAAACATCAAAGACTTTACACGTTTGATGGTGCCAACTACTTTCAAATATTCAATTCAATATGTTGACAGATGCGGTGCAACCACTAGAGATACCATTAAAGTAATCCCAGGATTCTCTTCGACTTTGAGTGTTCCAAATAATAAAGTTTGTGGCCTAACGCCTGTCAATATTACAGTGTCATCGCCTTACATAATGGACGACATGTACTCAACAACAGATGGAGATGGATCAGTTAATACAAATTTACCTGTTGCAACCTACACGCCAGTTACTTCTGATTTCGGAGTGCCTGTAAAATTAATTATCACTTCTGTTTCTGGCCGTTGTAACAATCCAGATACTGCTATGCTAACCTTCAACGAGGTACCAGTAAGTAATGCCGGTTTAGACAAGTCGAACCCGCCAGCAACCTTTGTAGTTGGTGCTTCGCCTTCTGGTGCTTGCACAACCTGTGCTTCTATCAAACATGCATGGACGCCTAAGGTTTCTTTGAATGATTCATCTTTGGCCAACCCAACATCGACTAAAGCAATGTTGTCTACGGGCTACTTGGTACTAAAAGTTTCCGACCCAACCACAGGTTGTTTCAGTCGCGATACCATGAATATACTGATGCCACTGCCTTTACACGATTTGTCGTTGGAAAGCAATTGCACGAAAGACGGTGTCATTGATTTTAAATGGACCTTAACACCTACCGAAGATCATTTTGCTTTCGGCATAGAATATTCAAACAATGATGGTGAAACATGGACCTCATTGGGCCATATCAAATCCGATTTCAATAATTTGGGAGTAGGTCGTCAAGAATTCGAATTATCGATTGATAAGTTAAAAGCTGAAAATGTGAAATACCGCTTCTACTCTACCAATATCGACAATACAAAACGCACCACTGTGCCTATCGACTTAGATTGTGTTGACAAAACCATTTACAAAGTATTCCCAAATCCATTCACAGGCAATATCAACGTTAATATCAATTCGCCAACAAGCACAAATAAACAAATTGCCATCCAAATATTTAATGAATATGGCCAATGCGTTTATACCATGAATAAACCTGGTGGCAACGAATTTACAAATGCACTGTTCTTGTTAGATGGCACCGAAAATTTAGGTCAGGGGATATACTTCCTACAAGTAATGAGCAACGATGCAATTGTATATAAAACGAAAATAACGAAGATGAATTAAAGCGTATCCTGAACCAGCGTTTTTTTCAATGAAAAGATGCTTCGGTTGGGGTAACGGAAAAGAGAGATGAAAAACTACCATGAACCAGCGTTTTTTTCCATGCTGGAAAAAATCACGGTTCATGGTAACCAATCCTAAAATTTCTTTTTGCAAAAGAAATTAAGGATTGATAAAATCTAAAACTAGAACTAAAAAGGGCAAGGGGTGGCATCATTAGGTCATTCCTTTCCTTTTTTTTTGTTTATAAGCCCTGCTGTTATTTTGGCACTTAATAAACACAAGGGGATGCCTCCGCCAGGATGCACACTGCCTCCGCAAAAATATAAATTCTCAACAGCCGATGTGAAATTCGCATGTCTAAAAAATGCAGCCATTCTATCATTGCTGCTGCTACCGTACAAAGCACCTCTGTAACTCGAAGTCTTTTGCTCAATTAAAATGGGATCTAAAACTTTTTCATAAACAATTAAATCAGACATGTCCGTTTGTAACATTCTGTTAAGTTTGTCAATAATATTTACTTTGGCCTTGGCCACCAATGAAGGCCAGTCCTGCCCCGTATTCGCCGGCACATTGATCATCAAAAACCAATTCTCATGACCCTCTGGTGCATCCGATGGATTTAATTTTGACGTAATGTTGATGTAGATGGTAGGTTCGCTATCGATGGTATTGGATTTAAAAATAGCATCAAATTCTTTCTTATAATTTTCAGCGAATAAAATATTATGCAGTCCCAATTCTTTAAACTCTTTTTTAATGCCCCAATAAAACACAAGCGCACTGCTCGACGAATTTACTTGCTCGACTTTTTTAGGCATTTCAATTTGAGGCAACAAATACTTGTATGCAGGAAATACATCCATGTTGCAAACCACCTGATCGGCCGCTATACTTTCACCGGCTATTTTGATACCACTCACTTTATTCGCTTGCGTTAAAATTTGTTCAACTTTGCTGTTGAAATAAAACTGTACACCATGTCGCTTAGCCAAATCTACCAAGCTATTGGTGATGCTAACCATGCCCCCCTTCGGGAAAAATACACCCAAGCCAAATTCAAGATGCGGGATAATGTTTAAGGTGGCCGGTGCTTGGTAAGGATTGCTGCCATTATAAGTCGCAAAGCGATCGAACAACTGTATGGTTTTTTCTTTTTTAAAGCGTTTAGCATTCACTTGGTGCATGGTGCTAAACAAATTGATGCGCCACAAATTAACAATGCCCCTAATGCCTTTTCGGTTTAAATAGGTACTGAGTTGATGCAATGAATTTTCAAGAAAAACAGGTGCCGTAATTTTGTATAAAAAAGCCGCTTTTTTGAAGAATGCCCGCACCGCATTTTTATCTTCACCCAATTGCTGTTCTAGCAATTCTGCAAACTGCTCGCGATTCGTTGGTGAATTAAATTGCGTACCATCTTCATAAAAATAATGACACCCAATGTCCAATTGTTCGTATTGAAAATGGGGTG
>CANFUB010000170.1 GCA_947450015.1 Bacteroidota bacterium
ATCAAAGGCAGTGTGTTCAATTCAAAGGGCGAACCAATTGCCAAAGCCAATATTGAATTGCGCAAGATGCGCGACTCATCAATTGTTGCAACGGCTATCACCAATGCCAAGGGTGAGTTCGAATTATTGAAATTGAACAAAGGGTTTTACCAATTAGAAATAAGTTATGTTGGTTACGAAACCAATAAATCTATGCAAAGATTATTTGCAGATATTGTGTTACCGAAAATTGTGATGGCAGAAGCCATACAAGCTTTTAAAGGCACTAAGGTAGTCGGTGCAGCTAAACCAGTAACCCAAAATGGCGACACCTCTGAATACAAAGCAGCAGCTTATAAAACCAATCCAGATGCCAATGCCGAAGACCTAGTTAACAAAATGCCTGGGGTTACGAATACCAATGGAAAGGTGCAAGTACAAGGCGAAGATGTTAAAACAGTGTTGGTAGATGGTAAGCCATTTTTTGGTGACGACCCAAGTGCGGTGTTAAAAAATTTACCAGCCGATGCCATCGATAAAGTACAAGTATTCGATGCCAAGAGTGCCCAAAGTCAATTCACCGGATTCGATGATGGTAATACCTCTAAGACGATTAATATTATCACCAAAGCCCAATATAAGAATGGGGTGTTTGGCAAAGTGTATGGCGGTTATGGATACGATAATAAATGGAGAGGTGGAGCGAGTATCAACTCTTTTAAAAACGAAAGAAAAATCTCCTTCTTGTTCAATTCAAATAACATCAACGAACAAAATTTTTCGGCCGATGATTTATTAGGTGTCATGAGCTCAACAGGTGGCAGTGCAGGTGGAGTAGGCATGGGCGGTCAACGCGGTGGCGGTTCACCAGGCGGTAACCGAGGCGGTGGTATGGGTGGAGGCGGTCCTCAAAATTCATCTGATAATTTTTTAACAGCCACCCAAGGTGGTATTGTTACAACACAAGCCTTTGGTTTGAATTATACCAACAAATGGAAAAAGTTGGAAATGACTGCCAGTTATTTTTTCAATTATAGCAAGGCCAATAGTTTGAGTTATTTATACCGCACCTACATTACCCAACAATCCGAAGGCTTGGTTTACAAACAAAAAAATACCACAGTTAATAAGAATATGAACCAACGTTTCAATTTAAGATTGGATTGGAAAATTGATTCATTTAACTCCATTTTATTTCAACCCCGTTTCTCTTACCAAGACAATAATAGCACACAAAATATTATTGGTGTGAATTTGCAAAAAAACATTGAACTAAGCGATGTCATCAATACTTACATAGCTAGTCAAAATGGTTTTAATTTTAGTTCGCCTATTTTGTACCGACATTCTTTTCAAAAAAGAGGTAGAACACTTTCAGTAAACGCCACGCCAGGTTATAACAAAAGCACAGGCACCAACAAAATTTATTCTTTGAACAGTTTCATTGATACCTTTTCAAATGATACATTGAACCAACTATCGAATTTAAATAAGAATGGTTTAAGCATGGCTTCTAACATTACCTATACCGAGCCTTTGAATAAGCTTTTGCAATTGTCGCTCAATTATACAGGCAATTTAAATTTGAACAATTCAGATAAGCAAACCAATCAATTCAACCGCTTAGAAGGCGCTTATAAGAACTTTGATTCTGCTTTGTCGAATACTTTTAAAAGCCAATACATTACACATAGTGCTGGTGCAAGCATCAATTATAAAAAAGAAAAGTTGAGTTTTAATTTGGGCGGTAATTTTCAGGTGGCACAATTAAATGTCAACCGTACCTTTCCAGTGCCTTTCAAAGATGCACGCCAATTCAATAGTTTCTTGCCTACTGCCATGTTGCAATACAGAAAATCGCAACAAAAGAACATTCGTATTTTTTATAGAACCAGCAATAATGCCCCAAGCATCGATCAGTTGCAAGACATCCTCAATAACAATAATCCACTTCAATTAACCACAGGTAATTCGCAATTGAAACAAGATTTTCAAAATTCGGTGAACGTGCGTTACTCAACTGCCAACATCAAAAAAAACACCTCGTATTTTGCTTTTGTTGGAGGAACTGTAGCGAGCAATTACATTGCCAATAGTACTTTCATAGCCAACAAAGATACTGTATTGAATGGAGTGGCCTTGTCGCGTGGATCACAATTGTCTAAGCCCATTAACTTGCAGGGCTATTATAATGTGCGTTCGTTTACCAATTATACTTTTGTAATTAAAAAGATAAAATCGAACATGAATGTGAACGCCTTTGGCAGCTTGGTGCGCACCCCAAGTTTGATCAATGGCAATACCAATTTTTCGAGAAGTAATAACATTGGTGGTGGTATTTCATTGTCGAGCAATATCAGCAAGAACCTCGACTTTACCGTTTCATCTAATACCTCTTACAGCACCATTTCTAACAGTTTGCAAGTACAATTGAACAGTGAATATTTAAGTCAGAATTCTAAATTTAAAATACAAGCCATGCCATGGAAAGGCTTGGTATTGCAAACAGATATCAGTCATCAATTTTATAAAGGTTTATCCCAATCAGTAAATACCAATTTTGCTTTGTGGAATGCGGGCATCGGTTATAAATTCTTAAAGGATAGGCAAGCTGAATTCCGTTTAGTGGTGTTTGATTTATTGAAACAAAACACCAGTGTTTCAAGAAACACAACAGAGACCTATTATGAGGATGTAAAGACTAATATTCTCCAAAGGTATTTTATGTTGAACTTTACGTATAACATCAAATATTTTAAGCAAGCCAATTTGCCAAAACCTGCTGCACCAGCGCCAGCAACAACTCCAAAACCTTAACGGATAAGATTGTCGATAATAATGGCCGCACTTATAGCTGCATTTAACGACTCGGCTTGTCCGATTCTTGGAATGGTGATTTTATATTTTGCAGCACTTAAGAGTTCATCACCAATGCCATGCCCTTCGTTGCCTATCAGAATTAAACCCTTGGGTTGTGTTTTTAATTGATGGATGTTGTCTCCATTCAAAGTAGCTGCAATAATAGGTTGATTGAATTTTTGCGATACTTCTAATATGTCTTCATACACCACTTTAACACGGGTAAAACTGCCCATGGTAGAATTAATACATTTGGGATTGAAAACATCGGTGCATGTTTTACTGCAGACAATGGTTTTAATGCCATACCAATCGGCAATGCGAATAATGGTGCCCAAGTTGCCGGGATCTTGTAAATCGTCTAAAGCAATGGCAAAATCATGTTGAAAATCTGCAGCACTCAATTCCCATTTGGGAATATTCACCACTGCCAAAGCGCCTTGTGGCGTTTGGTGTACTGACATTTGTTGTAATTCTTTTTCAGAAATTTCAACACAAGCAATGGGTTTTAAATTGAGTTTTGTTGCACTGAGCCATGCACTTGTGCCATACAGAGTGTCAATTTTAAATGGGCTTGTTAACAATTCTGCAATACTTTTTTCACCTTCTACTACAAATTGGCCATATTTTTGTCTTTGTTTTTTTAATTGCAAACTAACAATCAATTTAATATCGGCTTTTGTAATCATAGGGTTTGGATACTTCTGGTATTTGCAGCATTGGTCATCTCTGCGTGCAAAACTACCAAATTAGTACCCCCGGGACAATATTTGTTAGTAAAAAATAAAATTAAGAGTCAAGATGAATCCAATAACTTCGTTGTAGACCTTACTGCGAAGCTCGACAACGACCAAGCCATTTATATTAAACACAAGCCCAATCGCAAGATTTTAGGGCTCTTTAAATTTCACATGGGCATGTACCGTTTTGGCACTAGCACTAAAAATCCTTGGAAAAATGATTCCTTGAATTGGCGTAAATATTTGCGCAGAATAGGCGAGGCCCCTGTGATTCTCGATACACTCGAAATTGCTAAGTCGGAAGTGAACCTGAGGAATTACTTGTTTGGCAAAGGTTTTTACAACAGTACCATTACCCATCAAATAAAGTATAAAAATAGAAAGGCAACGGTTACTTATTTTGTAAATCCGCAAAAAGCATACATCATCAACAAGGTGAATTTAGCAGCCGACGATGCCGAGGTAGATGCCATCTTAAATGATACCTTGGGCAATTCTCATCTCAAAAAGGGCGATATCTTAGATGTCGATAATATTGCGCGCGAGCGAAACCGACTTACTTTGATCATGCGCAATAAGGGGTATTACGATTTTTCGAAAGATGTGTTCGATTTCGAGCTCGATACCTTAAGGAGTGCGAATGGCGTAAATATTAATATTTCGGTGGCCAATAAAAGCGATGATGAGCGTTTTCAAAGAATGAAGATTAGCAAGGTGAGTGTGGTTTTTCAAAACGACTCTGAAACCCATGTAGAGCAAGGGGTGACGCGTTATGCCAACCTCGATTTTTATTTCAACGGTTATCCTGTTAAGCCCTATATTCTATCTCAAAAAATTACGGTTCGCCCGGGTGATTATTTCAGTCAAGCTGAATTAGAAAACACCAACAACCGCCTCAGTGAATTGCCTATTTTTAAATTCATAGACATTGGCTTCAAAAATGATTTGAACGATACAGCCAATCGCATGGAGATGGTCATAACACTGAAGACAGGCTATCGACAGGCCTTTATTTTCGAGCCACAGGGATTGGTGTCGCAGTTGAACAGAATCCAATCGGCCAATACCAGTAACTCTTATGGTATTGCAGCCAATGTGGGATGGAGTCACAAGAATTTATTTAGAAATGCCGAACAATTAGACATTACGTCTACCACGCGTTTCGAAACCCAGTTGTTAATTTTGAATGGCATACGTCAACAGTCGACCCAACAAAGTATCAATGCGTCCTTAAGTATACCGCGTTCTGCTTTCTTAAAACCGCTAGAGCGCTGGCGTTATGTGCGCAGTATTAAAACGAATTTGAACTTATCTTTCTTGTATGAATTGAATCCAGATTATACCAGAAGGATCATGCCATTAACTTATCAGTACCAAATTCAAACCAAGAAAAATTCCACTTGGTTTTTGAATTTAATAGAGTTGTCTTACAGTCAGAATGATTTAAGAATTGATATTGCGGGCAAGAAAGACAGTGCCTTAATTTCGCGTTTGTTTGGCAACAACTTGGTAACCTCAACAGGCTTAAATTTTATTTACAATAACAAGAATACTGCCAAGGGGCGCAGTTTTTTTGTTATACGCACCAATGTGATAGAGTTTGGTGGTAATATTCACCGCACCATTCGCAATTGGATTTCTTCTGATAGCCGCAGAGATACCTCCTATAAATTATTAGGGGTGAATTATTTTCAGTATGCCAAATCAGAGATTGATGCGCGTTGTAGTACTTTAATTGATGAGAACAGTTCGACTTGTTTCCGTTTAAATGTGGGCATGGCTTATCCTTATGGCAACCAAAAAATCTTATCGTTCGATAAATTATTTTTCATAGGTGGTAGCAATAGTTTAAGAGGCTGGCGCCCGCGCACCATTGGTCCTGGTAGCTATAACGACAACAATAGTAATTTTAGAATTGACAGAGCGGGTGATATCATATTACAGGGCAATGCAGAATACCGATTCGATTTAATAGAAAAGGTTTTACAAGGCGCTGTGTTCTTCGATGGGGGCAATGTATGGTTGGCACGTAGCAGCTCTACCACCGACCCCCGAAAGGTGTTTAAACCCAAGAATTTGTACAACGATTTAGCCTTAAACACAGGTGTAGGCTTTCGCTTCGATTTTCAGTTTTTCTTGTTCCGTTTAGATTGGGGTTGGCAGATTCACAATCCTGAATTGGATTTGAAACAGCGCTGGGTTATTAGTGATTTTGCGAGGAATAAATATTTCAACAAATACTCGGTTTTAAACTTTGGAATAGGCTATCCATTTTAATTTAAAATTCGGTTTGTTAATCTCAATTAAGATTTTATCTTTGCACTCCTTAAATGGTAGTCATAGCTCAGTTGGTTAGAGCATCGGTTTGTGGTACCGAGGGTCGTGGGTTCGAGCCCCATTGATTACCCATCTCAAAATAGTCTCTTCGGAGGCTATTTTTTTTGGTCCAAAGTTTGAATGACC
>CANFUB010000171.1 GCA_947450015.1 Bacteroidota bacterium
ACAAGCTTAGGGTATTTTAACACAAAAGGAGCAATAGGAGAAGGTTCAATTTGGGGCTATAGATAGAAGTTAACGATGATTACGCTTTAGCTTAATTAACCCCAATCAAATTCGAAGAATCTAAACTTACCTATTTCTTTTGCTCCTTTTGTGTTTTTATTTAGGTTCAGTGGTTAAAAAGTATTTAGGATATTGTTTGTATTATTAGCTGCGTGGTAATATTTTCGTACAATAAATGAATCCTTCTAATACCATTCTTTCGCATACACAAATTAGCAATAAATTAAAACGCATTGCTTGGCAAATATTTGAAAACAATATGGACGAGCGGAAGATATGGATTGCAGGTATTGATGCTAGGGGTCAATTCATCGCACAACACCTCGTATCTGAGTTGAAAAAAATAAGTAGTTTATCGGTTCACCAGTTGGCCATACAATTAGATAGAAACACTTTCGAACCTAAGTTTATTAGCGATACGGATTTTGATGAATTGGGCAATTCAACAGTCGTAATTGTTGATGATGTTATGAACAGTGGCAAAACAATTGTCAGTAGTTTTATGCCTTTGTTAAACAGAGGTGTAAGAAAAATAGAGTTAGCAGTATTGGCCTCACGCAGTCACAGATTGTATCCTATTAAGGCCGATTACGTAGGCATTAGCATGGCAACTACATTGCAAGAGCATCTAGTGTTCGACAATTCAAATCCTGATGATTTGAAATTAATTCTAGAATAAAAACTAATCGAGTTGTTTTAATAAACTGCTTAAGCTAGCGGTTTGGTCCATAATGCCTTTGAGTTCACTGATGGCTACGCGTTGTTGTTCCATGGTATCGCGGTTACGCAATGTAACAGTGTTATTTTCCATGGTGTCGTAATCAACGGTGATACAATAAGGTGTGCCTATGGCATCGTTTCTTCTGTAGCGTTTACCAATAGCATCTTTCGCTTCAGTGGTTACATTGAAATCGTATTTCAGTAGGTTTACAATCTCGTCAGCCTTCTCTGGTAATCCATCTTTGTTCACCAAAGGTAATATAGCCGCTTTAACTGGCGCCAATGCAAAAGGCAAAGACATCAATGTTCTTGTTGAACCATCGGCCAATGTTTCTTCTTTTAATGATTCAGAATATACAGCTAGGAATAGGCGGTCAAGGCCAATACTGGTTTCAACAACATAAGGCACATAACTTTCGTTGAGCTCAGCATCAAAGTATTGTAGTTTTTTGCCGCTGAATTGCTCGTGTTGCTTTAAATCGAAGTCGCTGCGACTGTGTATACCCTCTAATTCTTTAAAGCCAAATGGAAAATTAAATTCAATATCACAAGCGGCATTGGCGTAATGTGCTAATTTAAGATGGTCGTGGAAGCGGTGTTTATTGTCGCCAAATCCAAAAGTGCGGTGCCATTTAATGCGGGTTTCTTTCCAATAGTTGTACCACTCTATTTCGGTACCAGGGCGCACAAAAAATTGCATTTCCATTTGTTCGAATTCGCGCATACGGAAAATAAACTGACGGGCCACAATTTCATTTCTAAAGGCTTTACCTGTTTGTGCAATACCAAATGGGATTTTCATTCTACCTGTTTTTTGCACGTTTAAATAATTTACAAAAATACCTTGTGCAGTTTCTGGTCTTAGGTAAACGGTATTGGCTTCTTCACTCACCGAACCAATTTGTGTACTAAACATCAAATTGAATTGACGTACTTCGGTCCAGTTTTTAGTGCCAGAAATCGGACAAACAATTTCGCAGTCGATAATTATCTGACGAACTTCCTCTAAGTTATTGTCTTCTAAGGCCTGTTTAAAACGGGCTTCGATGGCATTGGCTTTATTAATATTTTCTAATACGCGAGGATTGGTAGAACGGTAAAGGGCCTCATCAAAAGTTTCTCCAAATTTATTCTTGGCTTTCTCAACTTCCTTATCGGCTTTGGCCATAATTTTCGCCATGTGGTCTTCAATCAGCACATCGGCTCTGTAGCGTTTCTTGCTATCTTTGTTATCTATCAAAGGATCGTTAAATGCATCTACGTGGCCACTGGCTTTCCAAGTGGTTGGATGCATGAAGATAGCAGCATCGATACCAACAATGTTTTGATGCATTTGCACCATGCTCTTCCACCAATAGTCTCTTAAATTCTTTTTTAGCTCGGCACCTAACTGACCGTAATCGTATACAGAACTAAGGCCATCGTATATTTCGCTCGACTGAAAAATAAAACCGTATTCTTTCGAGTGAGAGATGATATTTTTAAACAATTCTTCCGGATTCATAACTTGCCGCAAATATAAGAGGATAATAGTTATTTGTTAACAGTTATTGGGGAAGAAGGAAATAGGGATTAGTTAGTTGTTATTAGTTATTAAGGGAACAGCCAATTTTTCAATTTAATGCATTACTATGTCAACCGAATAACCTAATAACTCAATTACCAATAACTAAAAAATAGTCATCTTGGTTGATTAAATTTTCGAAAATGAAAAATTATTTTATAAATTATTTTAAAAATAAGTTTGATGAACCGAATGCTTTATTTGACGGGTATTTGCCGACTTTTGAGTAGTATTATTTCCCTACAAAAAAGTGTGTTTTATGAGGCCTATGCACATAGTTCTCAACATACATTTGTCATAATAATGTCTTTTTTAAATAAATATTAAAAGGTTGTGAAACGTTTTCACACTTTTGTACGTCTAATATAAAAATGAGGTACAATAATTGGAATCATTTTTGTGTTATACTATAAAATTAATGACAACTGATAAAAACATAGCGAAAGTTAAAAACAGAAGAAGGGGAATGGAGAAACCTATCCGCAAGGAAGGTGAAGGCATTAAACAAGGACCTGCAGGCGTTTAAATTTATAAATTTTAAACGACAGTTCCTTCTTGCATTCTTTCTGCGTTTTCTGCCACCTTTAAGGCGTCTATCATGCCTTGTATATCACCACCTAAAAAAGCGTCTAACGCATAGATGGTCATATTGATTCTGTGATCGGTTACCCTGCTCTGAGAAAAATTATAAGTCCTTATTTTAGCACTTCTATCACCACTGGCCACCAAGGTTTTTCTGGTATTAGCAATTTTTGAATTATGTTCTTCTAAAGCTTTTTCATACAACTTTGTTCTCAACATCGCCATGGCACGCTCTCTATTGCCTAACTGCGAACGCTCAACCTGACAAACAACCACTATGCCTGAAGGACGGTGGGTTAATTGTACTTTGGTTTCAACCTTGTTAACGTTCTGACCACCAGCACCACCACTTCTACTGGTTTGCATATCGATATCGGCAGGATTCAATTGCACATCTACATCTTCGGCTTCGGCTAGCACCGCAACGGTTGCAGCAGAGGTATGTACACGACCAGCACTTTCGGTTTTAGGAACCCTTTGCACGCGGTGAACACCACTTTCGTATTTCATATCACCGAATACATTGTTACCTGTTACTTCTAAAATTACTTCTTTGTATCCACCCGCTGTACCTTCATTTTCATCTAATACTTCTACTTTCCAACCGCGGTTTTCGCAATAGCGCATGTACATTTTCATAAGGTCGCCCGCAAACAAACTGGCCTCATCGCCACCAGTACCAGCCCTTATTTCTATAATTGCATTCTTCGCATCTTCAGGGTCTTTAGGAATTAATAAAAGTCTTATTTTTTCCTCTAAAGGACCAATCTTGGCTTCCATCTCATCGGCCTCTTGCTTGGCCATTTCTTTGATCTCTGGATCTTTTTCGTTGGCCAATAAATCTTTGGCTTGTTGGTAATAATTTAAAGTATTGCGATACTCATTGGTGGTTTCAACAATGTCCTTTAAATCGCTATATTCTTTGTTAAGTTGCGTAAAACGCTTCATGTCCGACATGGTATCTGGACTGCTTAACAGCAATTCTACTTCACGGTAACGACCTTCGATGGCTTCTAATTTTTCTAACATGGGATTCGGTTAATCAGAAATTTAATTTTCTGAATAAGCGTGCAAAATTAAGTTATCGTCGGTTAAAATATATAGTCTTTCTTTTTCAATGCGCATGTTTTTTATTTTTTCGTTCAAACCGAGTTCTAATTTTTCTGATTTAAAGAGCAAAGGATTGTAGGAAAATAGGTTGCCATTTTTTAGGTAGACAATTTGTTGATTCACCACCTGAAAAGCAGTAATGCTATCGCTAATCAAGGTTTTGGTATAATTGATAAATGCGTCAAAATTAAAGATGGCGCCATTGTTTAAAACATACAAAGTACTATTGATATCAACCATGCTTTCGGGCAAAATAGGGCCATCGCCAATAATTGTATTCAAGGAAGCACTTTCGCTAATAAACTTTGAGTCTTTGCCATACTTCTTTATTTTCAAATCCGCCATGTCTACCAACCACAATTGGTTATCGAAACTGCGGGCAAAGGCGGCACACTGCGAAATACCAATAGACTCCAAGTTGGTTTCGCCTCGTAAATTTAACAAATTATCGAGGTACAATATTTTGTTTTGGTCGCGGTAAAACACATAAATTTCAAAAGGATTGGTGGCATCAATGGTTGTTATGGTGCCTAATACTTTAAAATTCGCAGTTGCTATTTTATGGCCATTTTTATCGTATTTCTCAATATCGTTGGTTGGCGAAATAATAAAGATATTACCCATGTTATCGGTGGTAAATCTGCTGTCTTTTTTAACGGGGATGGTATCGATAGGATTTATTGTATTCGCTATTCCACTGATGGCAAGGGTACAAACGAAAAGCATTAAAATGTATTTCATGGTTTAAATACTTTTAGTTCAATTTCGGTGCCATTCATTTCGGCATAGGTAAAATCGTTGACCCATTCGCCTAGGTTGATATAACGCGATTGTTGGCCTAAATCAATGTTCAAGGGCAAATGCCTGTGTCCACAAATAAAACAATCGTAGTGCTGTGTTTTTAATATTTCCTTACAAAATAGCACAATGTATTCTTTGTCCTCACCATTAAAAACCTTGTCGCTGCCCTTGTTTTGAATGCGACTACTGCGCGATAAATATTGTGCTAAACCTGCACCAATGCGCGGATGTAAAAAGCCAAAAAGTTTGATGCCAAACTGACTTCTAAAGAGTTTACGAATCCATTTATAGCCATTGTCGCCTGGCCCTAAGCCATCGCCATGGTGTAGGAATAATTTGCGACCATTGCGTTCAATGATTAGTTCATCTGAAATAACTTTAACGCCCAATTCTTTTTCTAAATAGCCGAAGGTCCACATATCGTGGTTGCCTTTGAAGAAAGTAACTGGAATACCGCTGTCTGTTATTTCACAAATTTTACCAAAGAACCTTGCAAAACCTTTTGGAATCACTTGTTTGTATTCGAACCAAAAGTCGAACACATCGCCCAATAAATAAATTTCTGAAGCATTTTGACGGGCCATGTCTAACCAATCACAAATTAATTTTTCGCGAACCAAAGAACTTTCGTAATCAGGCACGCCCAAGTGAAAATCTGAAGCAAAGTATATGGATTTATTGGTGGTCAACTGGCTTATTATGGTACGAATTTAATTTAAAAATATTAAATCGAAAAAGTTCAACAAAAGTAGGTCAATTGAAAGTTATAACTACTAATCAAGAAAAGTTAGCATAATTTTACCTTAATTCGAACCAACTAATAATGTTCCTTTTATTTTTTAATGTGCAAATTAATAAAATATGGTTTGGTTTTCCTTTGGCTGCTGAGTGGTATGTCGGTTCATGCAATTGCAACCACCAAAACCAATGAAGCTTTAAAACTACAGCGTTTAAAAAAAGAAGTTTCAGAACATTATTTTTCGAATGGTAAACAAGCCATGGGCACAGCAGATGAAGCCATA
>CANFUB010000172.1 GCA_947450015.1 Bacteroidota bacterium
ATAAAACACTAATAATCAAATATATTAACGTGTAATTAAAATCTATTAAGTTGATTTACTTGCAGTTAAAAGAAAGTCCTACATAAATTGATAAATGTCAATAAATATTTAGATTTATTATGTGAGTTTTGTTAAACATTTTACAAACTGCTCATTAATAAATTAACAAATGAAACCCTCGAAAATAATCTTAGTCGCGCATGATTTTAGTGTTGCCTCTAGAAATGCTTTAGAGTTAGCAACCATGATTGCTCAACAAACCAATTCAACAATTTTTGTGTACCACGTAGTATCAGCCCCTGTAATGCTGGAAATGGAAGGCGCTCCTGCCTATTCGCCAGAAGAGGATATTAAAGAAGCAGGTGCATTGTTAAGAAGAGGTGTAACTTACTTAAGAAAACGCGTAAGAGGTGTAAACATAGCCTTGTCGGTTGACTATGGTTTTTTGATTCCAAACATTGCTAAGAAAGTTGAAGAATTAGACCCATGGATGACTGTTGTTGGTGTTAAAAAACGCACGGGATTAGACAAGGTTGTTTTTGGTGATGTATGTGCTAACTTGGTTGGCAAAATTAAAAGTCCTTTGTTAGTAATTCCATTGAACTACAAAAAGATCAAGTTGAATAAAATTGTCTATGGTTGGGATGGAAAATCCACCGATACAGATTACCTAAGTGTGGTAAAAGAAATTATTGCTAAAAAACCAGTGAATGTTACAGCTGTCAATATTACCCATTACGACGAGATGCCAGAAGCGCACTTGAACACTTTTAAATCTAACTTTAAGAAAATTTTCTTACAACAAAATACAGAAGTTAAACAAGTGATGGGCCTAGATAAAATTGGCGAATTTGAAAAAGTTGTAAAACAAATGGAGCCAAACATGGTGGTGGTGTATGCGCACCATTACAACTTATGGCAATCTGTTTTCCATAAACGTTTTTCTAGACAATTGTTTAAATTTACCAAATCACCTTTGATGATTATCCACGAGAATTAATCACCTAAATATTAAAAAAAGCGTTGGTAAAAAGCCAACGCTTTTTTTGTGCCTTGAGATTTTTAATAAACTTTTCTTTAAGTAATTCTTAGGTATTTATATTTCGTTGTTATAATAAAAATTTAAATAGGTAAAACAAATAGACCTATACAGTATAACTATAGTTGGTCGGCACAATAATTTCGTTAAATTTGAACACTTTAAAAAAGTTTGGTGCAACAAATATTTCAAGTTTAATTTTTCAAAAAGAGATGTCATTAAAAAAAGGGCTATTCATATCAAGTTTAATTCTACTTTCTGCTTGTGGTGGGAATGCTAAAAAAGATACAACAAAGGGCAAAGCAACAGGACCAGTAAGCATCGATGTATCGGTGGCGAGTTTAACAGATTATGTCAACACCATAGAAGGCAACGGCACCATATTGGCCAATGAATTTGTGGAATTAAAACCTGAAACCAATGGAAGGATTGTATTGCTGAATATACAAGAAGGCAAACAAGTCAGCGAAGGTGCTTTATTGGTCAAATTATTTGACGATGATCTGCAAGCGCAACTGCGCAAATTAGAGTCGCAACTCAGCATTGCCAAAAAAACGGAAAGCCGTTTGAAGACCCTTTTAGAAGCCAATGGTTTAAACCAATCGGAGTACGACCAAGCCTCGAACCAAGTGAACAATCTATTGGCCGATATTGATTATACCAAAGCACAAATCAGAAAAACCGAAATTAGAGCACCTTTTAGCGGTACAATTGGTTTGCGAATGGTGAGTAAAGGCGCAATAGTGACACAGCAAAATATTTTAGCCACTTTGCAACAAACGGGTACTTTAAAGGTTGATTTTGTTCTGCCCGAAAATTATAACAGTCAATTACAAGCTGGGCAGAATGTTAAAGTAATTGCAGATAACAAAAGAGAATACCAAGCAAAAATTATTGCTATAGAACCACAGGTAAATACAGCCACCAGAAATTTAAAAGTAAGGGCCATGATCAGTGGTAACACTGGCGGTTTGCAGCCAGGCACTTTTGTAAAAATAAGCATCGATGAAGGCAAAAATAAAAAGGCCATTTTAGTACCTACAAACAGTATCATTCCTGATACCAGAAACAAAAAGATAGTCTTGATAAAAAATGGTAAAGCCATTTTTACAATTGTTGAAACAGGTTACAGAGGTGAAAATAAGATTGAAATAACTGCAGGTGTTGAAGCAGGCGATACATTTGCTATCAATGGTATTTTGTTTTTAAAACCCGATGCCGATGTGAAAATTAGAAATGTTAAACCTTAATTTTTTTAAACATGAACATTTCGGAATTTAGTATTAAACGGCCTGTATTTGCGATTGTATGCAGCATCCTTATTTTGGTATTTGGTGGAGTATCTTATAAATTTTTAAGTCTAAGAGAATACCCTGCCATCGATCCACCCAATATTACGGTTAGAACTTCATACACAGGCGCCAATTCTGACATCATCGAAAGTCAGATTACAGAGCCGATTGAAAAAGCAGTGAATGGTATTCAAGGCATACGTACCATCACCTCTTCGAGCAATCAAGGGAGCAGTGTCGTAACGGTAGAATTTAATTTGGATGTCGATTTAGACAATGCTGCAAGCGATGTGCGCGATAAGGTGAGTCAGGCCTTACGCCAATTGCCTGCCGATATTGATGCGCCTCCTGTGATTAGTAAGGCCGATGCCAGTGGCGATGTGGTGATTATTTTATCCATTCAAAGCAAGGAAAAAAGCATTATTGAATTAAGTGATTTTGCTGAAAATGTATTGCAAGAAAAATTGCAAACCATTCCTGATGTGAGTGGCGTGAATGTATTTGGATTGCGCAAATACGCCATGCGTTTAAATTACAAGCCCGAAAAAATGAATGCTTATGGCATTACAGTGGCCGATATAAAGAGCACGCTCGATAAGGAAAACATTGATTTGCCCGGTGGTAAAGTTGCGGGAAATAATACAGAACTTGTTGTAAAAACGTTAGGGAAACTAACAACTGAAAATGATTTCAGACAATTAATTTTAAGAGAAAATGCCGATGGTATTATCCGTTTGGGTGATGTGGCCGAAGTGCGCTTGGGCAGCGAGGTTGAAGAGGTAGGTTTTCGATTGAATGGTATTAATGCAGTAGCGTGTGGTATTGCGCCACAACCAGGTGCTAACTTTATAAAAATATCCGATGAGTTTTACAAACGTTTAGAACAAATTAAAAAACAAAAGGGTTTCGAAGATATTGAGTTCACGGTTGTTTTAGACAATACTAAAAATGTGCGAAGAGCCTTAGAGGAAGTAGAAGAAACCTTGGTTATTTCTTTGGTATTAGTTGTATTAGTGGTGTATTTTTTCTTTAGAAATTGGAGCATCGCATTTCGTCCTTTAATTGATATTCCAGTGTCATTGGTAGGTGCCTTTTTTATCATGTACCTTGCTGGATTTAGTATCAATGTATTGACTTTGTTGGGCATTGTATTGGCAACAGGTTTGGTGGTGGATGATGGTATAGTTGTAACCGAAAATATTTTTAGAAAACTCGAAGGAGGTATGCCAATTAAGCAAGCAGCGAGAGAAGGCTCGCGTGAGATTTTCTTTGCGGTTATTTCCACTTCAATAACCTTGGCCGTTGTATTCTTACCAATCATTTTTATCCAAGGTTTCGTAGGGTCCTTGTTCAAAGAATTCGGCATAGTGGTAGCAGGTGCTGTGATTATTTCAGCGTTTGTTTCTTTAACCTTAACCCCTGTACTCAATGTGTTGATGAACCGCAAGAACAGCAAGCCTTCGTGGTTCTATGTAAAAACAGAACCTTTCTTTCAAGGCCTAGAAAATGGTTACAGAAGAATGTTAATGGCGTTCATGAAAGTGCGTTGGATGGCATGGGGAATCATAGTGGCATGCATAGGTATTATCTTCGTTATCTTCAATAATATTCAAACAGAATTAGCTCCCATTGAAGACAAGAGTCAGTTTCGTTTTAATATCACTGCACCCGAAGGCACTTCGTTCGATTACATGGACAACTATGTGTCGCAGTTGGGTGATTATTTTTATGACAGTATACCAAGCAGAGAATTTGTTTTTGCATCGACCAATAATTCATTTGTTGGCAATGGTTCTGTAAACAGCGCTTTCGGTAGGGTGGTGATTTCGAATCCTGATGAACGCAGTATGACCCAAGATGAAATCGTGAACAAAACCAATGCACGTTTAAGTACTTTTAATGATGGACGTGTTTTCTTAATTCAAGAACAAACCATCAGTGTGGGCTTTGGTGCGAGAGGCGCATTGCCAGTGCAATACGTTTTACAAAATTTAGATTTCAATAAAATTAAAGAAGTGTTGCCTAAGTTTTTAGCAGAGGCGCGCAAGAATCCCATCTTCCAAGCAGTGGATGTCAATTTAAAATTCAATAAGCCCGAATTGCAAGTGAGTATTGACAGAATAAAAGCCAAAGATTTAGGTTTAAGTGTACAGGATGTGGCACAAACTTTACAGTCGGCCTTAAGTGGCGGGCGTTTGGGTTATTTCTTAATGAATGGTAAACAATACCAAATCATTGGTCAGATGAACCGCGAAAGCAGAGATGAACCTACCGATTTGAACCAATTTTATGTGAGAAATAACAGAGGTGAAAACATACAATTGAGTTCTGTGGTTAATATTGTAGAGAGCAGCAATCCTCCGCAATTGTACCATTACAACCGTTTTAAATCGGCTACTGTTTCGGCCTCTTTAGCACCAGGAAAAACAACAGGCGATGGAGTGAAAGCCATGCAGGACATTGGAGCTCAGTTATTAGACGAAAGTTTTACCACTTCTTTGAGCGGACCTTCGCGCGATTTTGCAGAAAGTTCTTCGAATACCATGTTCGCTTTATTGTTGGCAGTGATACTCATTTTTCTAGTACTCTCTGCTCAATTCGAAAGTTTTATTGACCCCATCATTATTATTTTAACAGTGCCTATGGCCTTTGCTGGCGCCTTTCTGTCGCTTTGGATAACGGGCAATACCTTCAATATATTTTCACAAATTGGTATGATCATGTTGATTGGTTTAGTCACCAAGAATGGTATTTTGATTGTTGAATTTTCTAACAAAAAAAGAGAAGAAGGCATGGATAAAATGTCGGCTTTGATAGAAGCTGCTGTATATAGAATGCGCCCAATTTTAATGACCAGTTTAGCAACTGCTTTAGGCGCCTTGCCAATTGCACTATCATTAGGTGCAGCGGCCACTAGCAGGATTTCTTTAGGGGTTGTTATTGTGGGTGGTATTATCTTCTCCTTGATGTTAACCCTTTTCGTCATCCCAGCTATTTATTCTTATCTTTCAAGTAACAAAAAATACCAAAACCATGAAGATTAAATTATTGCTATTTTTTTCGTTATCAAGTGTGGCTGCATTGGCACAAACAAGCATGGGTTTAAGCAGTGCTATACAAACGGCCTTGACCAATAATTTGCAATTGCAAATTGCCCGCAACGATGCACAGATAGCGCATAACAATAACCATGCGGGCAATGCAGGCATGTTGCCTAATGTTAGTATCAACGCAAGCGATAATCCTTCCATTACCGATATCAATCAAGAATTTGCGAATGGTACAACCATTACACGCAAAGGGGTTTTTAACAATACTTTAAATGCCAATATTTTGGGCACTTATACCCTTTATGATGGTATGAAAATGTTTGCTACCAAACACCGATTGGAAGCATTAGACAGAGTAGGCAATACCCAATTGCAAGCCCAAATTCAAAATACGATCAGTCGCGTCATCATGAGTTATAGCAACATTGTCCGTCAGCAACAATATTTAGCCGTTGTGAAACAATTAAATGAAT
>CANFUB010000173.1 GCA_947450015.1 Bacteroidota bacterium
AGTGCATTCACTTGGCGCTTTTCCACTTTGCATGGCATACATAATAGAACGCGCTGCATAGGCATGGCTCCATGCCACGCAGCTGCCTTGCTGACCTTGGTTGCCGCGCGGAGGGCAATAGCTTTCTAAAGAAACACGCTCTGGCAAAGTATTCACTGCTGCCAAGGGTTCGAAAACTTCTGTATTGTCGAATTGTTCGGGATCTAAACTGGCACCTGTGTTCAACGGGCCTGCTTGTTCTTGCTGAGCACCACCGGGCATGTTACAACCCCCTTTAAAAAAGTAAATGCCACCACCAATGATTAAAATTAAGATACCCATTTTTGGGTTCTTACTAAAAAGGCTTAATAGCAAGGGCAACAATGAACCGATTAGTCCACCGCCACCGCCTCTGTTGCCACCACCGCCACCTGGTATGCGTGGCTCGTCTGGTGTGTTGTCGTCTTTTACTACTCTGATAGGCATTTGTGTGTATGTTAAGGATTCAAACCTACTATTTTTTTGTTAAAAAATGATGAAGGTTTTTGCACGGTTTGAAAGGCCGAATGACAAGCAGTAGGAATGGCTGATAATTTTTATTTTCCAATTTTAAACAGCACCTTTGCAAAGCCTTTAATTTCCTAGCTGATTCAAAATATAAAAGTTCATATTGCTTTATTTACCGTTGCACTTATCTATGGCATTACTTTTAGTTTAGTAAAGGATATTATGCCTTTTTATCTGCAAGGTTTTGGTTTTATCGTTTTGCGTGTTGGAGGTGCAGCCATTTTATTTTTCGCAACCTCTTTGACCCGTCCGATTGAAAAAATAATTTGGAAACAACACGGTGGTTTAATTGTGTTGTGTAGTTTATTTGGGGTAGCTGCCAATATGCTCATGTTCTTTAAAGGCCTCGAGATTACTACGCCCATTAATGGGGCAGTATTAATGTTGGCCACGCCCATTTTTGTGCTTATTTTAAATACCTTTATTTTTAAACAACCCATCACGGCCTTACAAGTAGTGGGTATTTTAACGGCCTGCCTTGGTGCCATACTTTTAATGATAGGCAAAAGTTTTACTTTCTCATCGGTTACCCTGCCGGGCGATTTGTTAATTATTTTCAATGCCATTTCTTATGCGGTGTATTTGGTATTGGTAAAAAAATTATTGGTGCATTACCATACCCTCACAGTTTCAAAATTTACGTTTTTAATAGGCTTTGTCATGGTACTGCCTTTCGGTTGGCCCGAGTTAATGCAATCGAATTTTAACATGCCAACCTACATCGTGGTAGAAATTATTTTCATCATTGTGTGCACCACTTATGTGACGTATTTGTTGAATGCATGGGCCATTAATAAAGTGGGACCAACCCTTGTTGGGGCCTATATTTATCTTCAACCCATATTGGCAGCGATAATCGCAATAATTTTACAAAAAGATATACTTACTTTGCAAAAGGTAATTGCAGCTCTGCTCATTTTTGCAGGGGTGTATATAACATCACTTAAATATAAATGGTACAAATCAAAAGCATGACGGGTTTCGGTACAGCCGAAGCAGAAAATCAAAACTGGCACGTGAAGGCCGAAATCAAATCCTTGAACAATAAGTTCTTGGATTTAAACATACGTTTGCCAAAGGCCTTTAAGGATAAAGAAATTGAATTTAGACAGTTGTTAATGTTGAAAGCCGGTCGTGGTTCTGTATCCTTATTTGTGAATGCCGAGCGCAAAGAGAATAATCAATCGGCCGATTCTTTGGTTGTGAACACAGCTGTGGCCAATGGATATAAAATAAAATTAGAAAAATTGGCCAGTGAATTAAGCCTCGAAAGTGGCAATTTGTTCAGCACCATTTTAGGCATGCCCGATGTTTTAAAGTTCGATGAAACCGATGGGGTTGAAGAAGATTGGTTGTTGTTGAAGAACACAGTGGAAGCCGCTTTTGCTAAGTTCGATGAATTCAGAATTCAAGAAGGCAATACCATTCGCAAATATTTTGAAGATTGTTTGGCCGCCATTCAATTGCAATTAAAAACAGTTGAAATAGAAGAGAAACCAAGAAAAGAAGCCATTAAAGATAAATTGTTTCAAGCCTTGGCCGATCAAAAAGAAAAGTTAGAAATCGACCACAACCGATTCGAACAAGAGCTTATTTTTTATCTAGAAAAATTTGATATCGGTGAAGAAAAAAGCCGTTTGAACAATCACTTGGGTTATTTCAATGAAACCTTAGCCAAGGATGCCAATGGCAAAAAATTAAATTTCATCGCACAAGAAATCGGTCGCGAAATTAATACCATGGGCAGCAAGGCCAATTATTTCCCAATTCAACAAGTCGTGGTTTGTATGAAGGAAGAGTTAGAAAAAATTAAAGAGCAATTGTTGAACATTCTCTAAATGTCACCTGAATCAACCAAGAAGGCCCTTCGACCCTTGTTATACGCGCTATTGCTAGGCATTGGTGTGGCCATTGGTATGTATACGAAGGGTGTTCAGAAAGATAAGTTCTCTCAGATATTAGATATTATTTCGCACGATTATGTCGATAGCACCCATGCTGTTGATATTGAAAGTGAATCCATCGATTATTTATTGTCGCAATTAGATCCGCACAGCAGTTATATTCCCCCAGAACTTTCAGAACAAAGTGCGCGACAGGTATCAGGCAAATACGAAGGCTTGGGCATAGAATATATTATTTTCAAAGACACTATTTTTATTAATAATGTTTCGCCTAATAGTCCGGCTGAGCGCGCGAGCATTGTAGCCGGCGACCGTTTGATTAAGGCCAATGGGAAACAATTAACTGATAGTTTAAGCAGTAGTAAAATTTCTCAAGCCCTGCAAGGCGAGCCCAATACCAATGCCGAGTTGACGATATATAGACGCAATGGTAAAAAGGTGTTTAATGTTTCGGTAGGCCGACAAACCATTGTGATGAATAGCTCTGAAATTTATTACATGGTGAATGGCACACTCGGTTATATTAAAATCGACCGCTTCAGTGGCAGTTCGCATCAACAGTTTTTAACAGCATTGAAAGCACTGCAAAGTCAAGGCATGAAAGATTTAATCCTCGACTTGCGCAACAATGGTGGTGGTTTATTAAGCGAGGCTACTAGCATTGCGAATGAGTTTTTAGAGAAAGATGATTTAATCGCCTTTACCAAAGGGCTGCACAGAAACAGAACAGAGTACCGCGCCAATGGCAATGGCAGTTTTAAAACTGGTAAACTTATTTTACTAATTAATCACAACACCGCTTCGGCCAGCGAGATTTTAGCAGGTGCTTTGCAAGACAATGATAGAGCCGTGGTAATGGGCAACCGTTCGTTTGGTAAAGGGCTGGTGCAAGAACCTTACCGCTTAATGGATGGTTCTACCTTGCGTTTAACAATTGCCAGATATTATACCCCAAGTGGCCGCAGCATACAAAAACCCTATACAGGTAATATTACAACCTATAGAAACGAGATTTATACCCGCAATAATTTAGATGATACTTTAGAACCAGCTTTGGATTCGAATTTAGTAAAAACCTATTTTACACGGAATGGCCGCGTGTTAACAGCAGGCGGTGGGGTGCGACCAGACATCATCTTACACGATACCACAGCCGATTCAACAGAAATAGAAATGTTGTTGCCGGGCTTGTTTTATAGCCACGTGTTCGATGTTTATTTATTAGATGCTATGCACAAGGAACTCGGCTTTGTAAAACAAAATTTTAAGTCGATTCGCATTTTTGATGAGAGTTACCGGGTATCTGAAACCAATATCAAGCAACTCATTCATTTGGCCAAGTCGTTACCGTATTTAAAAAAGTTAGAATATTCGGCAAAAACAGCTGCAGTAATAAGGAAGCATTTAAAATCTGCCATTGCCAATCGCATCTATGGTGAAGTCGGAAATTCGATGGTCATAAATAAGGAAGAAGGCATTTTCTCGAAAAGTTTGGAGGTTTTAAAGAAATACAATGCCCTTTTAAACATCGGAAAGCAAAAAGGAAGTAGTTTTGACTATTAATAAAATAAAAATGGTGTTGGTCGGTTCAAATGTTTGCTTTAACAATCTTTTCTTTTTCTAAATTGTTGCAATAAATACAGTCTGTCAATTCCACAATTCCAATGTTTCAATCCGTCACCAGTCAACTACCCATGATCTACAGAATAATTACCATCTTAATCCTTTTAGTGTTGTTTGATACTTATGCATTTCAAACCATCAAAACCCTTGTGGCCGATGTAACACCGCAGGTTCGTAAAATTACCTATATCAGTTATTGGGGCCTCAGTGCCGCTTTATTATTGCTATTGGTATTAAGCATAACAGGTCAATTCGCAAATGCTAGTCGTGCGTTTATCATCTTTACCCGCGGAATATTCTTTGCTGTCATTGTTGCTAAAGTATTAATGATAGTACCTCTATTAATCGAGGATGTCTATAGAATATTTAATAAGGTCTACACTTTGTTATTTGGTAGCGAAAGCAGTGGTGAGGTGAATTCTAAATTTTTCATTTCGCGTAAAAAGTTCATTTCACAAGTGAGTGCCGGTATCGGTGGTTTAACCGTTGCAGGTTTAAGTTATGGTGTAATGAAAGGCGCTTATGATTATAAATTGCACCGCAAAACCATTGCTTTAAAACAACTGCCCAATAATTTTAACGGTTTAACCATTGGTCATATCAGCGATATTCATAGTGGTAGCTTCTGGGATTTGAAAGCAGTTGAAAAAGGTATTCGTTTATTAATGGCGCAAAAGCCCGATGTTATTTTCTTCACCGGCGATTTGGTAAATGATATAGCTGATGAAATGACGGATGAGTTGATACACTTGTTCTCGCAAGTAAAAGCACCAATGGGTGTTTACAGTTGTTTAGGTAACCACGATTATGGCGATTATTACAATTGGCCAGACAGGCACATCGATCCACCATTTGCGGGTTCTAAATCTTCTAAAGAACACATGACCCCAATGCAGGCTGCTAACCTCGATAAGTTAATGGATGTGCACAAGCGCATGGGTTGGAACCTATTAATGAACGAGCACCGCATACTTGAGCGTGGCGAAGATAAAATTGCAATCTTAGGCATCGAGAACTTTGGCGCTAAAGGCCGATTCCCTAAATATGGCAAAATGAAAAATGCCCATGAAGGAACCGAAGGCATTGCAACTAAACTTCTGTTATCGCACGATCCTAGTCATTGGGAATACGAAGTCCTTAAAAAGTACCAAGACATTAGTGTGATGTTCTCTGGCCATACCCATGGTGCGCAATTCGGTATCGAAACTGCTAAGTTCAAATGGAGTCCGGTAAAGTATATGTACAAGCAATGGGCTGGTTTATATACTCAGAACGACCAACACTTATATGTTAACCGTGGTTTTGGTTTCTTGGGGTATCCTGGTCGTTTGGGCATTCGTCCTGAAATCTCCTTACTTACCTTAAGCAATGCTTAAATAAGTTGGGTGAATTATAAGGCATTTTTTCATTGTATAAGTGGCACCTTCGCAGCCTGTGAGAGTGTACAATTTATTTGACAAATTTTATTTTTTTAAAATAATGGTCCAAAATAGGGCTATTTTAGGGGCGGTCGATTTTCAAAATTGAAAATGAAAACCGTTGGTATCATTGAGTTCTATTGATTCCTTTAAAAAATATTTGAACTTGTGTTTAAATAATTCCGAAAAAATTGTATTATCTTTGTAAAACAATTTACCAACTTCTTATTAATACAATGACTGCTCAAAAGAAAAGAATTCTATTTGTGTCATCCGAGATGACACCTTACTTAAACAAATCGCCAGTCTCTGCTGTTGCTCGTTTTCTTCCCCAAGCTATTCAAGAGAAGGAAAATGAGATAA
>CANFUB010000174.1 GCA_947450015.1 Bacteroidota bacterium
AACGATTACCTTCCAAAAGCCATACCAAGCATACGTTCCCAAGAAGAATTTTACAACTACTTAAAATTAAAATATTCTAAATAGATTTTAAAAATCCCAAACTGGGTTGTATCGCCTTACTTTAAAATTATACTTATTTGCAGGTATTTGAAAGGAGACAATTACCTTTTTATTGCGATGGTCAATCATGGTTAAAATTTGGTAGGTGTCATTAAGCCTATCTTCTCTTTCTCTCATGAGTCGATCTGCGCGTTCCTTTTCAAATTCTTCCCATACGACACACCCTGCTTGCAAGATAATCAAACTGTCGTAGGTGAGTGTTTGATAAGGCAATAAATGACTATACCTATCATACATTGGCTTAAATGTTTCGTAATAACGTGTCATAGAAAAATGAATTTCAAAATCGTCATAAAAATAAGTGCCTAAATCCATTGATATTTTGTTGTGTAATACTGCTTTCGGGAGACTGTCATTCAGATTGAAATAGTATTCACTCAATGTGTTTTCTTTTGTCTTTATATTATAAGATTCATTAATAAAGGTGAAGTCACACATGGTGGAATCAACCCGTTTTTGCAAATGCATGTGTTTGCGTTTGGAAAGTATTTTCTTGAAAATGGCCTGTTCATTTGCCCCCAAATGTTTGAAGTTAGATTGAGTAATAGAATCTACCACACCATAGTTAACTTGTGCATTAACAAAGCTGCAGAAAGTAGTAAGCAGTATAAAAACAATCGACTTCAATTTAACTCGTTTTTTTATAATACAAGTTTAAGCATTAAATAAAATAGTTGTAAATTAATTTTTTAATAAACGCATGGGGTAGGGGTTATTCGTTATTGAGTTAGTAGTTAATAAGGGAAGCCTTGCTAACTTAAATCTTTTTGCATAATTCACCACACCGCGAAGCAGCTCAAAAGTAAAAGTCACAAAATATGAGACCCATAAGTCACAAAGAATTTATTTTGCTCACCTTTTTTTGCATAGCAAAAAAAACTTATATGCACTTTTAAAAGCAAATCGAAGCTTAAAAATTTTGAATGAACCTAAAACTAATTAGAAACCATAAGAAAAAACTTATGCATCTTATTACTTCGTAGCTGCTTCGCGGTGTGGTAAAAAAAGAGCGTGTCTATCTAGTACTGCTCACCCTCGTTCGGGAAATCCTTCGCCTTCACATCGCTGATGTACTGCTCAACCCCCGTCTTTATCTCCTCGTACAAATTCAAGTACCTGCGCATAAACCTAGGACTGAAATCTTTGTTAATGCCCAACATGTCGTGCAATACCAATACCTGCCCATCGACACCACTGCCAGCACCAATGCCTATCACCGGGATGGTTAACATCTGCGCTACTTGTGTCGCCAACTCAGCAGGAATTTTTTCTAATACCAAAGCAAAACAACCAGCATCTTCTAAAATTTTAGCGTCTCTTAACAGTTTATCGGCCTCTTCTTTTTCAACGGCTCTTACGGCATAGGTGCCAAATTTATAGATACTTTGTGGGGTTAAGCCTAAGTGACCCATCACTGGCACACCGGCACTGATAATGCGTTTTACCGATTCAGTAACTTCTTCGCCTCCTTCTAATTTAATGGCATGGGCACCACTTTCTTTCATAATGCGAATACTGCTATTCAATGCTTCTTTGCTATTGCCTTGGTATGAACCAAAAGGCAAATCAACCACTACCAATGCGCGTTTTACGGCTCTGATAACAGACGAGGCATGGTAAATCATTTGATCGAGGGTAATGGGCAAGGTGGTCTCGTGACCGGCCATCACATTGCTGGCACTATCGCCTACTAATATCACATCGATGTTGGCATCGTCTACAATTTTGGCTAAAGAGAAATCATAAGCGGTTAACATGCTTATTTTTTCGCCTCTTTGCTTCATTTCTTCAAGCGTATGAACGGTCACACGCTTTACAGGTTTAATTGGAGTCACTGACATGCCTCAAAGGTATTGTAATTTTTCTGCTAAATAAAAAGCAAGTGTTTATTTTAAGTATACATTAATTGCGGATGGCCACTTAAACGTTACTAGTCGGGAATTATAGGCGAAATAAATTTGATATCGAAACTATAATTGTCAGGAAGGGTTGGTACTAGATAAAGGTCGTGAAAGCCATAAGGAGATGATAAATTAGTGGTGGATGAGCATGTTTTGCGCATGCCTCTAAGCTCGCACAAATAGGATTTTGCTTTATGGTTAATAATGGCCCTCGGCTGGTAGGCAGTTTCATACAAGCTATATCCACCATACACGGTTCCATCGAACATTACCAGCATGTATTTGTCGAAATCAATATCATTGCAATTGCAATTGGGGTTAATTCGCTTAATCAAAGTGTCGCATTTTGAACGTTTATTGATCACTTTAATTTTGTTTGATGAAAATACGGTGAATAGTTCCTTTATGAATTTTGCATTTGTCTTTTGGATTCTAAGTTGCTGCCAATCGCCATATGGCGAGCCATCTGGTACTCTTGAATCTTCTGTGTCGCAGCAGCTTGTTAATAAAGTTGATAAGATAACGACAAAGCCAAGTAGTTTTGAATTCATGATAGTAAATACATTTAATGTGAGTTTAAAATATTATAAGTAACACCCAATCCAATCAATACGCGTTGGTTGCCTTTTGCTATTTTTAATAAATTGAATTCTGCAAAATAACCAAGATTAGGAGTTACCCTGTATAAAAAATGCATGGATCCTCCAATACTAGTATGTGTATAGGAATAACCTTCAATTAAATAATTTTTAAGCAAAGGGTAATCTGTCGCAAGTTGCGAACTTGTATTGATGAAATTGCATTTTAAAGTCATGCGCAAGTTGAAGCGATCGGTTCTAAAAAAGGTATAGCCAATGAGTGGTGATAGTATGCTGCTAGTTGTATTGTAGCGATAACTGCCAACATTGGGCCATGTCGATTTAGTGTAAGCTTTCGCATAAATGGCATCCATGCCACAATAAAAGCCTTCACGACCAGTATATAGTTTGGTGCCACCCTTTATTCCTAAAAAGTGTTCGCGAAACATGGCCGATGTGTTAACACTTGCTTCAAGTTGAATACTTGGCGCAATGGCCTTGTACTGGGCCTCAAGAGCACTGTTAAATACAAGCAAAATTAATATCAAAAAGAATGACTTCAAAAAAACAAATATACGGTTTAGTTCGACTTGAAAACAGGACTGTAGTAATCAACATGAATCGTGTAATCAGCGGGTGGTTTAGGGACTTTTAAAACATTGTAATAGGTTTCATGCGAGCTGTTGGCAGGCGAGCCGGGGCAGTTTTGACCAGCACCACGCAATTCAACTTTTAATACTTTCTCTTTATGATTTATAATGGCACGTGCTTGGTATTTGACATCCATTAAATAAATGGAATTCGGCACACCACTCAAAGAAACCAGCATGTTTTTATTGAAATCAACATTGTCGCAACCGCAACTCCAAGTATGGTTTTGGGTCATGTTTTCGCAAGTTATCGAATCTAAAATATAATCCACTTGGTCGGGACCTTTATAACTCCAACAACCGTGGTTGTAAATGCTGAAGTTTAATTCTTCCCAATCATTGTATGGATATCCTTTTTGAACCATTGAATTGTAGTTTTCACAGCAGCCTTGTAAAAATATCGCAATAACCATTAGACTCACTTGAAGTATTATCGAATTTTTAATCATTGTTCGAATTTGGATTTTAATTGATACGCGATGCCAGCACTCACAAATACATTCAAATGGCCATAACTATTTTTGAGTAGGTTTAAATCGGTGTAATAGGCAAGTCGGTCGCTTTGAAAATACTGGGCATAAACAGCAATCCCAAGGCCATAGTCTTTCCAATGAATCGCATTGTTAAGTTGTTGTTTTAATTGGATGTTGTCGCTTAACAGTTTAGAATCGTAATTAACGTAATTGAATTTTAAATGACTGCCCATATTGAATTTGTATTGGCGTAAAAACTGCATCCCTAACAATGCACTAATAACATTAACATTGTTTAGGTAATGATACTTTCCAATGCCTGGCCATTGCCTTTTGGTAGAGCCCACACAAAAAATATCTTCTATGCCAACATAACTTCGTGTATAACCTAAGTAAGATTTATAACTTGCTTGTAAACCTATTAGATTCTGGTGCAGCAATGGCGAACTTAAACCAATTTGTAAGACGCCTATAGGGTTCTCTTTTACCTTTACAGGAGTTTGCGAAATTAGTTTTGGTACAACAAGTAGAAAAGCTACCATACATAAAGTAATAGCGAGGTTGGATTGTAGTCTTATGTCTTTTTGGCTTTTCAATGCGTGCAGTTGTACCATTAAAACAATATTATGGCGTTTAGCCCCCAAAATGGGTTAAAAACAAGGTGTTGAATAGTGCCTTTTGTCAACATTGGTTCAAATAAATAAAAATCGGTTCATCTTGCAAAAGGCGGTTTTTACCTAATGTGTGAATGATGTAATGGACGCTGTAAAAAATTTGCACTAAATTTGTAAGTACTTAATTAAGTATGAAAAAATTTCTGAAAATAACAGGTCTCTCGCTTTTATTTATTCTTCTATTATTAATCATTACACCCTTTTTATTCAAAGGTAAAATTGTGAGCTTAATTAAAGAGGAAGCCAATAAAAACCTGAACGCCAATTTAAATTTTAATGATGATATCAGCATCAGTCTAATTCGTAGTTTTCCGAAATTAAGCATAGGCATTGAACAACTGTCCATTGTAGGAAAGGATACTTTTAACGGGGATACCCTCGTTTATCTACCATCTTTTAAAGCCAGTTTAGATTTAATGAGTGTTATCAATGGCGATAAAATTGATGTAAAAAGTATCAGCCTTACCAAGCCATACATCAATTTAATTGTCTTAGAAAATGGCAAGGCCAATTGGGACATCGCTAAAACAGATACCACCCAAGCAGTGCAAGATACAACACCTTCGAAATTTAATTTAGCGCTTAAAAAGTTAGAAATAGAAGATGGCTATTTAAGTTATGACGACAAAAGTTTAACGTTTAATACGGTCCTCAAACATTTTAACCACGATTTAATAGGTGATTTTACAGCAGATAATTTCTTGTTGCAAACCAATACCACGGCCGAAGAATTAACCTTGGGGTATGGCGGTGTTAACTATTTATACAAAGTGGCAAGTACGCTCAAAGTAAACATGGACATGGATATGAAAAACATGAAGTTCACTTTTAGCGATAATGATGTTCTTTTAAATCAACTCAATTTAGGTGGCGAAGGGTATGTCGACATGAACGAAAACGACATGGACTTTGATATTAAATTCAAAAGTAAAACGGCCGATTTTAAAACCATCATGTCGCTGATCCCAGGCGTGTATGCTAAAAGTTTCGACAAGGCAAAGGCTTCTGGAAAATTGACCTTTAGTGGCTATTTCAAAGGTAAAATGACCGATGATTTAATGCCTGGCTTTGGCTTGAAACTCGATGTAGACAAAGGCTATTTTCAGTACCCCGATTTGCCTAAATCTTTGCAAAATGTATTTGTGAATTTAGATATCGATAATCCGACTGGTATCATGAATAATACGGTGGTGAACCTAAGTAGATTCGATGCCAACATCGCAGGTGAGCCAGTGTTTGCAAAGCTCTTGGTTAAAACACCAATGACCGATCCTTATGTCGATGGTCAACTCAAAGGCAATGTCAATTTATCGGAGTTTAGGAATTTTATTCCACTCGAAAGTAGCACCGAAATAACTGGTCTTATCAAAAGCGATGTGAAATTCAAAGGCCATGTAAGCAGCATTCAAAAACAAGATTTAGAAAAATTTGATGCCTCAGGAAC
>CANFUB010000175.1 GCA_947450015.1 Bacteroidota bacterium
TTTACGATGATTTTCACTCAGGTTCTATTGCATAATAGACAATTTCCCCTTTGGTGGCCATTCGCCATCAATAAAAAAACAAACGCCTGTAACCATTCAGGCTCAACAAATAACAAAATAAAATAACATCAAAATGAAAAAGAAAATAATTGTATTGGCTACTTTAGCCATCGTTGCTACTACTAGCGCTATCTATGCTTACTCAACTTCAAACAAATCATCTTGCAATGGCTCATGCTGCGGTTCAGATAAATGCGAAGTTGCTTGCTCATGCGACAATTCTTGCTCAGGTACCGACTGTGAGTGCGGTTGTTCTTGCTGCAAATAAATAATCTAAATATAAAGAACGAATGCTTGTATCAAATCAAGTGTTCGTTCTTTTTTTAATTCCTATAAATAGAAAAAATGAACTTAATTAAATATACAAGTTTGGCATTTATTGCCATCACAGCGCTTACCGCCTGTAAAGAAAAAACCACCGAAGCACCTACTAAAGTAACGCCACCTACTGCCAATGTCGATTTATTATTCAGCAACGAAGTTGATGGTCAAGCCCTTGAATTCGGTCAACTGAAATACACCAATGCCGCTGGCAATCTCTACCAAGTCGATTTATTAAAATACTATGTCACCAATGTAAAACTAGTAAAGGCCGACAGCACTTTTATCAATTTAGAAAATTACGATTTAATCAATGCTGCCGATCCTAGTACTTGCGTTGTGAATGGTTTGAACATTCCGAATGGCACGTATACCAAAATTGTTTTCAATATTGGATTACCCCAAGACCGCAACCATACAGGCGCGCAAGATGGCGACCTTGAGCCTGCTAAAGGCATGATATGGGATTGGAATACAGGTTATGTTTTCTTCAAACATGAAGGCAAATTTAAAAACAGCGCCAACCAAACCAAATCCTTGGTTTTCCATTTTGCCACTGATCGCGCTTTCACCATTGTTGAAATGCCTTTGAGCACACCATTGGTTGTTAATGGTATCGACAAAAAAGTGTACTTGAAATTCAATTTAAATAAATTATATACCACACCTAGCAATGTTGATTTCAATGTCGATTACGACCGTCAATCAAGCAGTAACATGGACTTCCCTTGGTTAGACAATTTGAAATTGAGTTTCTACGATGCCTTTATTTTTGATCGCATTGAGTAATGAATAAGCTTCACAAATTAAGTTTAGCAATATTACTTAGTTTAGTTTTTATTGTTTTTCTCATTGGTTGTAAAAAGGAAACGCCAACACCCGAAACGCTTGCTGGCCTAACCCCTTATGTATTGCAAATTCCAAGCAGTTTGCCGCCCATGGTAATTCCTGCTAGCAATCCAATGACAGAAGAAGGTGTTGCTTTAGGAAAGCAATTGTTTTTCGATCCTATTTTATCAGGAGACAATACGATGGCGTGTGCGAATTGTCATAAGCAATCATTTGCCTTTAGCGATAGTAACGTTCAATTCAGTATGGGCATCGACAAATTACCTGGCACAAGAAATGCGATGCCATTGATAAATTTAGGCTATCAAAAACAATTCTTCTGGGATGGTGGCGCAGCCGATTTAGAATCGCAGGTAATTGGTCCTATTCAAAACCCTGTTGAGATGCATGAAAATTTAAACAATGTATTAGCCGAATTAAATGCACATCCTACTTATCCTGCTTTGTTTAAAAAAGTGTTTGGTGCCGATAAAATTGGCACTGCTATGGTGATGAAAGCCATTGCGCAATATGAGCGCACACTGATTTCGGGCAATAGCAAATACGACCAAGTAAAGGCGGGTAATGCGAGCTTTACACCCCAAGAGCAAAGAGGCATGAATTGGTATGTGGATATGAAAAAAGGCGATTGTGCACATTGCCATGTATTAGGCAGTACGTTCAGTGATTTTGAATACCGCAACACTGGCTTAGATAGTATTCCAGTTGATAAAGGAAGAGGCAGAATTACGCTGAATCCAACAGATGATGGTAAATTCAAAACACCATCGTTAAGGAACATTGCACTAACCGCACCTTATATGCACGATGGGCGTTTTAAAACATTAGAAGAATGCATTCAGCATTACAATGTAGGTTTTAAATACACTGCTAATCTAGACCCCAATTTAGACAACATAAAGAAAGGCCGTTTAAATCCAGCCGATGTACAAGACATCATTGCCTTCTTAAACACCTTAACAGATACCGAATTTATTAGCAATCCTAAATTCAAAAAATAGGATTTCAATCCCAATATCAAACCACAGATTTATCTCAAGTCAACAGATAAGTTTGTGGTTTTTTTGTGGGTGTATTGTTTAAAAATTAGACGGGATAACAAATGCCTCCATCCCCTCAACAACCATTAACCTAATAACCTATAACTATTTCCTATTAATAACCCCCGCCATTGGCTGTGCCGTTGGCATAATCGTCATTTCATTGATGTTGACATGTGGTGGTCTGTTTAGCATAAACCAAACAGCTTCTGCTACATCATTGGCTACCAAATTTTCGAAGCCTTCGTACACTGTTTTTGCCCTTGCCTCATCGCCTTCAAAACGCACGATAGAAAACTCTGTTTCGACTGCACCTGGATGAATGGCTGACACTTTAATTGGATACTTACTCAAATCTAAACGCATGCTGCGGTTCAAGGCATCGACTGCATGCTTAGTGGCGCAATACACATTGCCATTGGCATACACTTCTTTTCCAGCAATACTACCTACATTTACAATGTGTCCTTTTTTATGTTGAATCATGTAAGGCACAATGTTTCTTGTGACATATAATAAGCCTTTCAAATTTGTATCAATCATGGTATCCCAATGGTCGACATTGCCATTTTCAAAAGACGACAAACCCATGGCCAAACCTGCATTGTTAATTAATACATCAATGGCTTGCCAATGCTCGGGTAAAGCAGCAAATGCCGATTCAACTGCTTGGCGATTTCTGACATCGAGTGTCAATGTTAAAATAGTTGTTGCATATTTATTTTCTAAATTGACTTTTAATTCTTCAAGTCTTTCTGTTCTTCGTCCTGTTAAAATTAACTGGAAGTTATTAGCAGCCAGCAACTCTGCACAGGCTTTACCTATTCCTGAAGTTGCACCCGTAATCAAAGCAATTGGTTTTGTGTTCATTCTTGGGCAAAAATAATGATTTTTTTTTGGGGGATACGCGTAAAAAAATTGTATTAAAGTGATAAACTTGCATAAAATTATGTCAGCACCTGAACTATACATACTCGGTTCGAGCAGCGCAACGCCTACAAGAGATCGAAATCCCAGTGCACAGATTCTGAAATTCGGTCATGATAAAATCATGATTGATTGTGGCGAGGGCACTCAAATGCGCTTGATACAACTCGGCATTCGCCATACTGGCTTAGATTATATTTGTATCAGTCATTTGCATGGCGATCATTATTACGGTCTTATTGGCCTAATCTCTTCAATGAATTTAATGGGCCGCAAAACAGCCTTGCATATCATTGGTCCACCATCGCTTAAACAAATTATACTTTTACAATTACAAGAAGGTGGCAAGCAACCTGAATTCGAATTAATATTCTATCCTACCAATCCGAATGAAACTGAATTTATTTTAAAAACAAAGCATTTTGAATTGCATTCTTTTCCTTTGAAACATCAAATTCATTGCACTGGATTTATTTTAAAAGAAGCCCCAAAAGAACGCTCCTTACATGTCGAAAACATAGAGCAATACCAAGTGCCCATCACATTTTTTAAAAACATCAAAGCGGGCGAAGATTTTGTGAATCCCCAAGGTGAAACCATTTCTTATAAGCTATTAAGTTACGACCCTAAACCATCGCATAGTTATGCCTATTGTAGTGATACTATTTTCGATTTAGACATTGTACAATACGTTAAAAATTGTACAGTCTTATACCATGAAGCCACCTATCTAGAAGCACTTCAAGAAAAAGCGGCAGAGCGTTTTCATAGCACAGCCAAGGAGGCTGGTATTATTGCCGAAAAAGCCAATGTTGGCCATTTATTAATTGGTCATTTTTCTTCGCGTTACGATAATTTAGAACCTTTGTTAATTGAAGCACAAACAGTTTTTCAACGCACAGCACTCGCATTGGAAGGTTTGAAATTTAACATTGAACCGAATGCAAGCTCGGAGCCAGCTGTTAAGCCAAGTGTGGAATTGAACCAGTTGGTCAATTTAAATTAATTTTTTTTCCTCTTTTGGTTATGAATACTAATTAATCATTTTATGCGTTGTACCTCTAAAATGATTAGATTCTACATAAGTATTCTATTATTCTCCATTTCCATTTCAGCCCAAGCCCAGAGCGATTGTCAGTTCGATAGCGATGGTAATTGCATTGCAAAAGGAAAGGTAAAACAAATCACACACAAAACTACTTATGGTGGCAAATATACCACCACTGTGCGCATAGGTAATTGGCAATTGTTTAATGTTGATGGTATCAAAAAAGCCGTCGGTGAATACGAATACGCCAATGAATCTTCTACCAAAAGTGGTGAGTGGCTATACTATTCAGATGAATCGGTTTTACTATTTAAACGTTGGTATGTGAATGGCATGGTACAAAAAACGCAATTCATCGACAGTGGTTATTTTGCACATGAAAGCGATACCTTATACATTGTTGCCGATAGTATGGGCAATTTAAATGTAGTAGAAAAAAAAGGCCAACTCAAATACAAATACAGCACCACCCCAAATCAATTACTAAGTGGCGACCCAGGTGTTTTTGCAAAGCCAGAAAAAATAGATGCTTTTGAGAATGTGCGTTTAACCGATGATGAATTTTTACAAGCCTACCCCATTCTTAATTCTGCCATTAAAATAAAACGCTGGGCTGTCGGCAATCCGCTCAATTTAATTAACAATCCCGATTTTGAAATGAGCGAGAGTAAAACACCCGATGGCCATACTGCGCAAATAAGATTCGATGACGACCCTTATGCAAAGTACTGGGGCTCGGCCAATGAAACCCCCGATATTTTTCACAACGAAAACAATTGTTATGCCGGCTACCGCGTATATGGTGTTAACTATGAAGTGTTGCGCAATGAATTAAAGTCGCCCTTAAAAGCAGGTGTTACCTACAACATGCAATTCAAATTGAAGTTAAAAGACCGAAACACATTTGCAGTGAATGGTGTAGGCGTTACCTTGAGTAAAAATATCATGTCTTTTAAATACAATTTTGAAGCCATCAAAAACGGTGTTGTATTACAAACACACAAAGATTTGCCTTTAGGCTGTCGTGGCCAGTGGATGGTTATCTCTGGCAGTTTTGTAGCTACAGGAGGTGAGCGTTACTTATACATCGGCAATTTTACTGCTGATAGAGATTTAGTATTAACCCCTGTTGACAAGACCTCCGACCGCTATCCAGATGAGATTTATTATTACATCGATGATGTTGTTTTAATGGAACAAGCAGAAGGTGTTGAATGGCCATGCAATGTGCAAGGTTGCGACTTAAAATACGATTTAAAAGATACTGGTGCAGAGATTGAACCAACCGCTCCTGTTAATACTTTTTATACTTCGCCACAAGTTGGACAAACATTGGTATTGCGCAATATTCAATTCGAAACAGATAAGTGGGAATTACTCGAAGGCTCTTTCGAAACCTTGGATAGCTTGGTGGGATTGATGCGACAATATCCAAACATGAAAGTAGAAATTAGTGGGCATACCGACAACAAGGGCAATGTCAAAAACAACGAAACACTTTCTGTCAACAGGGCTTTTGCAGTAGTTACCTACTTAATGGATTTAGGCATAGAAGAAGACCGCTTAAATTATAAAGGCATGGGGCAAAA
>CANFUB010000176.1 GCA_947450015.1 Bacteroidota bacterium
AAAGATCAAATCGATGTCATAATGCTGAGCGCCTCTACAAGTCCATTCGAAAAAGACAAAGCGAGAACGTATCCTAACGTGGCCATGTACATAGAAAAAGAATTGACCAAAGACAAGATTGAAGCCATCAAAAAAGTAATTAATTTCGATTCCTTTTTTATTTAATTTAAAAATACACAAGGTTCCTACACAGGAAGCGGGCTAACAAAAATTTTATTTTCTTAGGCAAAATACTTAACATTGTTTTAAGTATGAAAGCCTTTATCAGTTCGCAACAAGCCATTAAAATAATGCTCGTGCTTTTAAGCATTGTCATGGTATTTCACCTATTGGTGATTACCCAGGTAATTCCTTATACAATCGTTTGGGCGGGCAAATTAAAAAGTACCAAAGACATGTACCAATTCGAAGGATCTTCGATTTTTATTAATTTAATGCTTATTGTAATCCTACTGGTAAGAGGGCAATACATTCAACTGCCGGTGTCACAGCAATTCATTAGCATTGTGCTATGGCTCTTTGTTTTCTTGTTTGCCTTAAACACCATTGGCAATCTGTTTGCCAAAACCAATTTCGAAAAGTTCGTGTTCACTCCATTAACATTTATCTCTTCCCTCCTACTTTTTAGAATCGTTAAAAAATAAATTTCACTACGCCATTTTATGTCCAATCAATACGAGGCAGTGATGCTCAAAAAAAATAATGAGCAATTGCTGAAAATCATTAACAGCCCTGAAGGCGATTACCATGCCGAGGCAATTGCTGCCGCTAAAGCAGCACTTGATGGGCGCCAACTCAGCGAGGCATACATCAAAGGGGCAACCCAAGCCATTGCCACCGAGCAAGAAATCGTAGACGAAAAAGCCAGTGAACCAACATCAACACTTTGGAAGGGCTTGTGTTTCTTATTGCCAGGAGGATTGCAATTAGGTTTCGCATCAACTTTTAAAGCCGATGGCTACCATCGCAAAGCAAGAGAAACCGCTTCATGGACCTTATATGGTGTTGGCTTTTATTTGGGTTTAATTTTGCTATCGCGCATCAGTAGTTGGTATTTCTAACTAACTTTACATCATGCAAACCACTACACAGTCTTTATTAAGTTTATGGCTAGAAGCCCGCACCCGCTTCACCAATCAATTGGTTGCCTTAACAGAAAACGACCTGAAGAAAAAGTTGGGCAGTTCACCCAATTCTGTTGGCTTTTTAATGCGCCATATAGGCGATGTAGAATTGCTCTTTGCAAAGAATGTTTTTGGTGCTACCGATTTAAAAGTAAGTGCCCAAACAGTGATCGACAAACACGATACTGGCGAATGGACGGATTTAGAGGCCTTAAAAGCCTATGTTGATTTTTCTGCTAAAGCCTTGCAAACCATTATCGAACAGCAAAAAGATACCGATTGGTATGTTACTATTACGACCAAGGAATTTGGCGAAAAAACAAAAGCCGCGGCACTTGGACGCATTGTTTCGCATACCGCCTACCATGCAGGTCAGATGGCTTTGGCCATTAAATATGGTTCATAATTTCTAAAAAACATAAAACATATTGCAAGGTTTTGTGTTTATCAAAATGAACATGAACGAATCTATTGCGCGCCTTCAAAAAAACATTGAACCTTTACGTCAGCAAATCATCAACCACCCGGTTTATGGTTTAATCAAAGATATCGAAGACCTTAAAATTTTCATGCAATACCATGTATATGCAGTTTGGGATTTTATGTCGTTGTTAAAAACCTTACAAAACGAATTAACCTGTACACAAGTGCCTTGGTTCCCAGTAGGCAATGCCGATACCCGTTTCTTAATCAACGAAATTGTTGTGGGCGAAGAGGCCGATGTCGATTTAAACGGTGAGCGCAAAAGTCATTTTGAATTGTACCTATCAGCCATGGCGCAATGCGGAGCAAATACTGCAGAGATTCAAAACTTCATTGGTGCTTTAAAAACAAACAACAATTTTGAGCAAGCTTTTCTAGCATCAGCAACCCCACAAGCGGCTCAAGAATTTATAAACTTTACCTTCGAAATCATTCACAGCAAAAAAGCTTATTTACAAGCGGCCATTTTTACCTTTGGCAGAGAAGATTTAATACCAGGCATGTTTTTAACTTTGGTGAATGATATGCACAAAAGTTTCCCCAACGACATTGCGATTTTCAAATATTATTTAGAACGCCATATCGAAGTAGATGGCGACCACCACAGTCACCTTGCCTTGCAAATGACTGCCAACCTATGTGGTGATGATGAACAGATATGGGCCGAAGTAGAACAAGCCACCATCCAATCCTTACAAAAAAGAATTGCGTTATGGGATGGTGTGTATGCTGTGTTGAAGGAGAAAGTTTTGGCCTATTAGATTATGGCAAATGATTAAAATTCTCAATTAAGGGTTACCATGTAAAACAAGTCAGCCTTAAATTTATAGTCAAAATTTTATTTTGCTGATTACTTGCAACTTATAAATTAATATAGAAATTTACATCTCGCATAATTTTACATATAATTGATTTTCAATCATATACCAATGTGTCTATTAAAAAATACGTAGAATTACGCTTTTTTAAGTGCAATTACAATCATAGTTTTGAAAGAGAATATAATTACAAATTAATTATTTACCTCATAAATTAACAATATTATGAATACCCTTGGAAAGAATATTAAATATTTTAGAAATCTCCGTGGATATTCACAATTGAATTTAGGAGATCACTTAAAGAAATCTCAAAATTGGGTTTGCAAAGTTGAAGCTGGTGAAATTGAGATTAGCGATGAACATAAAATTTCAATTGCTGAATTCTTAAATATTCCTATTGAGAAGCTTGAGATTGAAACCGAAGTTAATAATCCTTACTCAATTCAAAATGAATTAAAAAACATTAAAGATTTATTAGGGGAAATTGTAAAAAAAATAAAATAGCTATTATTAATAGCTTTTTAATAGCTGAAATGGTTTTTAGTTTTGTTTTATGTCTGCAACGAAAAGCGCTTAAGTTGTATACTCCGGATTGTCGAAAACGGAATAGAGTAGACAAAAAATAAAATACAAATAAAATGAAAAAATTAAATTTAAAATGGCCAATGACGATTTTCTTAATGTTTATCTTAAATCAATTCTTATTTGCTCATGGTGCCGCAGAAATTAGGGCAAACTGTAGTAATGGAAGTAAGTTTAGATCATTGGCTCGAGCATCATGCGGCTTACCCACACAAACTGTTTCAAAAAGTTGCACAATTAAGACTTTTGCATATGCAAATGCTGGTTCTGGTCCAAAAGTTTGGCAATGTGCTGAATCTGGTCCAACAACACCACCTCGTGTTTGGGGTGCATCATACTCATGGAGGTGTACTGGAGGTGGCCCCCTTTCAGATTTATATTTGAGTACTGACGATTTTACCGACTCTTCTGGTAGTGAGGGTCATAATGTTTATACTGGAACAATTGATTTTAATTCAACTATTAAAACGATTACGTTAAATGATATTTCAGGCTACCTAAACAATTCATTTCATTATCTTGAGACTCAATTTAGCATTACTGTATGGCTACCAAGTAGCAGTAATGACTCCACAATTACACCAGGAAAAACCAAATGGGTAGGAACAATAAATATTTTGAATGGTGTAGTTACCTCATCAAATTTTACCGCTGGGGTTGATTACAACTCTACTACAGATTCAGGCAGAACAGTTTATTTAACAGGTATGGATAAAGTTATTGATTTATCAATGTTGTCAAATAATGATTTCGGAAATTTATGTGTAAATGTAACTGTACATACTGTTGACAATGTTAATAATTTTGGAAATTTTCTAGCTGGAGTTAACGAAAATAGATTGATTGAAAACAACGTGAAATTTACTATTAATAAAACAAAAAATGAAAATTCATACCAGTTAATATTTGATGACAATTTTTCTAAATGCTTAAAACTTGAAATTTTTGACATTAATGGGAAAAGAATTTATAGCGAAAATTTGAAAATTGATGAAGTGATTCAAATTGTAAAAGTATTTAACATGGTTTGCTCATCCACCATTATATTTGCTAGAATAGAAACCGAAGACAAAAAAGTCTATTACAAAAAATTTAGCATACAATAATAAATCCTAAAATGAAAGTATTTGAAAACATAACCTGTAGGACCCTTTTAAGCTTTCTGATTTTCTCATCCAATATTATGTATGGAAGCGTTAGCAATCTGTATACTTCCTTTAAATTCTACAGTGGTTATTCATTTTCTAGAACTACCTCAAAACAGGATATTAATATTTTGAAGCGACCAAAAAATAGCTTTCAACCAGAGTTCTCTTTTAATTATTTTTTTCCTAAAAAAAACATACTTGAATTGGGTTTTAGGATTAATTTAGTTGGACACAAAATAATATTGGGAGAAAAATATATGGGTGGAAGCACAACTGTTAGAGGTATAAGTTTTTGTTTACCGATTATATATCATAAAAAAATTGGATTAAAACCCAATGGATTATATTTGAGTTTGGGTACAATGTTTTCTAAAGGCTCAAATAGAGAAGTTACATTAGTCTCAGGAGACACTTTTTACACCCAAGCTACCACGCTTTATACATCTAATAGAATTCATGTTTTGATAGGCTCTAGATATATCTTTAAAATCAAAGAGAGAAGTATAGGGCTTGAGGTCATGTACACCAAGGGGTTTGTCACTAACTATCAATCTGTAACTAGCAATATTTTCGACAGCCATCAAAACAGATATATCAACAAAGGTTCGGGTCTCCATATAGGTTTGGTTTATTTTTTTGGCAAAAAAAGAAATACTTCAGGCACAAAAACTTCTGGTTAATTCCAATCTGAATTCGATTCAGTAACATTCTTAAACTTAAAAAAGGGGGTATTTAATACGCCCTTTTTTATTTGGCAATTAGTTTATCTGGAGGCGTTTTCATTGTGTCCTTAATAACTATTAACAATTAACTTATAACTAAGCAGGGTTATTGAGTTATTAGGTTATTGAGTTATTGAGTTAATAGGGATGCACCCTTAATAACTATTAACTGATAACTAATATTCGACCCCTTCAGGGTCGTGGGACTTAGAGGTTTTCTTGTATTACATAGATATGACCCCTTCGGGGTCGAAAGACATGAACAGGCTCTAAAAACATACTATATGGTATGTTTTTCAGAAAGATATCCTTACGTTGACCCCGAAGGGGTCATATCTCTATACAAAAGACAATTGAATATAACACTCGACCCCGAAGGGGTCGCATATAAGATAAGCTTGTAACAGGTATTACCAAAGCTTCACTGACAAAGAATAAGTCCCCCTTAATAACTATTAACAATTAACGAATAACTAAGTAGGGTTATTAGGTTATTGAGTTAATAGGGATGCATCCTTAATAACTATTAACAATTAACGAATAACGCTCCTCTAAATAACAATTAACGAATAACGCTCCCCTCAATAACTATTAACAAATAACCAATAACTTGTCTTACAGAGTATAGACTGCGTATCTTTGAAAACAATAAACGCATCCTATGAAATCTTATTGGACCAAACTGATTCTGCGCGCTACCCTGCAAACCAATCGCAAGAAAAGCAACGCACAAGGCCATTACTCTCAATATGAAATTGCGCGTGGACATAGAGAGTACATTATCAATCTCAAGAGAAGAATCAAAGATTTTATCCTGATTGTAACGGGTATTTTCTCTGCCTCTTTCGGTTTCAAAGGGTTTTTATTAACCAATCATTTTATTGATGGAGGTGCTACAGGGATTTCCCTCCTTATTTCAGCCATTACAGAAATACCATTATACGCGCTCATCAT
>CANFUB010000177.1 GCA_947450015.1 Bacteroidota bacterium
CAAAAATAGTAAAAATTTAACAAAATATGCACTGTTTCTACCTTTTTGACTTCAAATCTGGGTTGTTTTTGCTATTTTATTTTATAAAAGTGATAAAAATTAAATTAAAGCGAATATAATAAATATTTGTGAATAAGCTGTTTATTAATTGAATGGCTTTCTAATTTTTTTTAGATTAATTTTTTTTTAAAAATAAAATCACTTGCAACATTGCGTGCTCTTTAGCTGTCTATTGTGTAAGTGCGGGAAGTAAAATTGACAAATGCTTAAATGAAAGTTGACAAAAATCAACCATATAAATCGAAAGAAACGGAATTAATTAAAGCTTGTCAGCGTCATGATCGTTTGGCGCAATCAGAATTTTTTAAACTATACTCAGCAAAATTTTTGGGTGTTGCTTATCGTTTTGCGGGCGACTTTGATGTGGCCAATGATTTGTTACAAGAAGGATTTATTAGAATATTTAATAACATACAGCACTATCAATTCCAAGGCTCATTCGAAGGGTGGATGCGCAGAATTATTATCAATACCTCTATTAACTATTTAAAGAAACATTATAAATTGGGATTCGAAACGGTTGACTACAGAGAGGCTGTTTTAGACAATACGGCAGAAGCCCATGGACCATCGGTTTTGCAAGACATGCAATGCGAGGACATTGTTCAATTGGTAAATACTTTGCCACCAGGTTTTCGCACCATTCTCAATTTATATGCTATTGAAGGGTATTCATACCACGAAATAGCCTTGTTATTAGATGTCAAAGAAGTAACAGTAAGGTCGCAATACCTAAGAGCTAAACAGCGCTTAGCCCTTTTGCTCGAAAAAAAAAATAAAACCGTTTATGCAACAAAAATCATTTGAAAATACACTGACTGAAAAGGTCGAGGACTTTGAATTAAAACCCCGCAGTGGTATGTGGCAGGCCATAGAGGCTGAACTGGTGCCTCAGAAAAAACGCTTCGCACCTTTGTGGTGGGGCGTGTCAATGGCAGTGGCTGTAAGCATTACATTATTGTTGGTAGTAAATAACAACTCTGTATCCACCACTAAAAAGCTTGTGCATTCAAAAGCCCAAAAGGAAACATTAGCCAATAAGCAAGTGGCCGCTAGTGTTTTACCAATGCATGCCAACACCTCGGATGTCAAATCAATGCGCAAGTCTCATCCATCTAAATTAACATCTATTGTTGCTAATAATTCTCGTAGAAGCAAAAGCTATTTTACCAATACATCACTATCGCCAACGTTCAATTTGTTAAAGTATAATTTACACAAAGTAATGGAAGGTAAACGCATTATTTGTGGGTATACTACATCTTCAACGTTATTAACTATTGATACAACAAAATTAACGCTAGAAACACTTATCCACACTGAAGAAAGTTTGCAGAAAGATACCCCTGTGTTTATTGGTAATGGTATTCGACAAAAGGCCCCTCAACCTATTTGGCATGCCTTTGTTGGTTTGGTTTTGCAACCCACTCAATCCAAGTCACTGCTAACAGAGAATCCGAATTACACAGTTTCGCCATCTAATTTAGGGTCTGATTTTGCCTACCGAAAAACAACAGATGAGGCAATTCGTTTATTTGGCGCCTTAGCAATCCTTGGATGGCAAACCAAGCGCCATCAGTATTACACGGGACTAGGAATTCAGCAGTTTGGCTACAAGCAAAATGTTAAAAATATTGAACGCATTGTAAGTATAGGGTTTCCAGTTACATCTGCCAATATTAGGTTATATCCAACGGATAGTTTCTTGTCGGCTTCCTATGCTGGAGAAGGGGAGTATGTGAAAAATAAATTTACCTATTTGAATATTCCTTTGGGTTATCAATTTCAATTGGTTCAGCAAAAGAAATGGCAAGTGGCTTTGCATGCGGAGGCAAGTGTTGGTGTTCTGTTGCAATCGAAGGCCTTGTTTTATGATGAAACCACAGGTTACTATGTAAAGCAAAATGCGCTTCCATTTAATCCTACAAAAAAAATGGATGCATTTTTTAACACGGGTTTTGCAGTGCGTTATCTGCTTTCCAATCAATGGGCAGTGTTTGTTCAGCCAAGCGTTGGCGTATCGATGCGACCATTGCAATTGGGAGCGGTTAACACCCGCTATCAATTTTTGAAATGGGGATTTGGCTTGCAATACAAATTGTATTAATTTATTTTTTTTTTTGCTTGCAACAAATCAAAAACAACGCTTGTCTTTTAAGTATAAATAATCAATCTTTCTTATGAAAAAATTAATTCAATCACTCGCTATTTTAGCTTTAAGTCTTTTTTTAATCGGACTTCAAAGTTGTCGTAAACCAAAGCCCAAAAACGATCCCTGTAACAATTCCGTTCAAGTTACCGCCCTCAGTGCCGATGCAAATACCTTTGCCCATTTTAGCAAGCAGGACGATAATTTATTTGCAGTTAATTTTAGTAGTTATGCCAATCAAATTATAGTGGGCAATGATTACCAAATTAGCTATATTGAAGTGGCCTGTGTTGAGAATTATGGTCGCTGCGGTACCATCGCTCCAGGCGGATGTTTTCCACTTAGAAAATGTATTCAAATTACTTGTTTAAAACCAGTTGCTATGAACTGCCTAGGAAGCGAATTGAATCCCAATGGTTTTGATGAAGTAAATAATTGTATGTTGAATTTGTATCAAGTGCAAGGTCGCAGTTTAAAAGCGCGTGCAGGTTTTTCTGCTTGTAGCGAAGCTGCTAGCAGTAATTTAAAATTGTATCTGCAACTATTGCCAAATGCTGGACCAAGCAATCAACAAGTATGGTTGGCTAAAATTGCGTATCCTCAAACAGATATTTACACTTGTCAAGCCTACTTCGAAAAAGATTTATGTTTTGATTTGTCGGCCATTAATAACCATTATATGTTGCTCAACATGACCCCACCAAAGGATGTTACCATCCGATTTGTAAAGGGTGAAGAAAATTTTGATTTCCCCTACACCTTGTAAGTGTTCGCCACAGATTCACAGATTATTGTTAGCGTATTTATTTCGCATTTAATATTTGTTGTAGGCTATTCTGAGAAATTCATTTGCTTTTATCTGTGAATTTGTGGCTAGATAAAAAGTGTATTTAATCCTTGTCTAATGGCAAGGATTTTTTTGTTGATAGATAGCATAAGTATTGTTTTTGATACTTTATTTTCAAGCTACATTCGCTTTTGTTAAAGCGCTATGTTACAATTAAAATTTTATCCTTATGATTTAAAGTTCGATGAGGTTTTTGCTGTTTCGGCTAATGCCCGCACAGGCACCGAAATAATTTACGTTGAGCTAACAAGTGATGGTAAAGTAGGTTATGGGGAAGCTTCATTCCCACCCTATATGAAAGAGAAACGTTCGGATAATTTGAACTTTTTAGCAGCCTTGGATTTTCAGGCATTCCATTCAATTGATGCCTTTGAAGAAATTCAAAATTATATCAATGCCTTTCCGAATTGCTTACCCGCAAAGGCTGCGTTAGACATGGCTTTGCTCGATTTGAAAGGAAAATTAAGTGAGGGCAATGTCAGGTCTTTTTTTACCAATGAACCATTTCAACCAATACCAACTTCATTTACGATTGGCATAGGCGATGATGCTTTTTTAATGCGACAATTAAAAAAGGCCGATGCATTTCCTTTTATTAAAATAAAATTAAATGGCGATATAAATTATGTGAAACACGCCATTGCACTTATTAAATCAACTACAGAAAAACCTTTGGGGGTCGACTTTAACCAAGGTGTTGCCAACAAAAATTTGGCCTTGGCTTTATTAGAATGGCTCGCGGAGCAAGGGGTGCAGTATGCAGAGCAACCATTGCCCGAAACTTTGATTGCAGATTTTGCTTGGTTGAAAGAAAACAGTCCACTCCCAATTTTTGGCGATGAATCGATTCAAACCATAGAAGACATAGAAAGTAAACACCATTTGTTCGCTGGGGTGAACATTAAATTAATGAAATGTGGCGGACTCACCAAGGCCTATCAAATGGCGAAGTTGGCAAGGCAATACAATTTGAAATTAATGTTGGGTTGCATGGCCGAGTCGGTGTGCGCTATCACAGCAGCAGCCAATCTTGCGAACTTATTCGACAAGGTTGACTTAGATGGGCATTTAATGATGACAAATGATTTGTTTACAGGTGTTACTTTAGAGAATGGTCATTTGTTATTGAGCACAGCAGCAGGTATGGGTGTAAAGAAAAAGTAAAGTGCTTTGTAAAAACATACTAGTTGGTATGTTCTTTAAGGAGATGTTTTTTTAGCTTGGTCATTGCAATGGATGGTGCTCTTATGGAGCTTAAATGATTGGTGGATCTATTGCCAAACTAACCTAGAATTGAATATGAATTTTTTGTCAACTGCCAACTTCCGACTAAATGCTCATCTACGCAACAAACCATCACATAACCCAAATTATCTCTTGGCAACTGCCTTGTTCAAAATGTTCCTATTCGCTTTTGTGTTGCTCAATGCTTATTACTTATTGTAAATTACCAAGCAATTATGTAAGACTTCCTTTTTAGAAAGATACTTATATTTGAATTTATAAAAGTTACATTTAATTAATGCCACATATCGTCATCATATCTTCGAGTATTCGAATTGGCAGAAACAGCCATAGAGTTGCCTTGTACTTCAAACAGTTTATAGAAAATAACCAAATAGGTACAGCAGAAATAGTAGATTTAAAAACCTATAATTTCCCTTTGTTTGATGAGCGTTTGCGTTTGCAACCCAATCCGACTGAGGCGGTGTTAGAATTTGCAGGAAAAATAAAATCAGCAGATGGTGTTATTATAGTTACACCAGAATACAATGGCGGTTATCCGGCCAGTTTAAAAAATGTGGTCGATTTGTTATACGATGAATGGCACCGCAAGCCAGTGGCCATCTCAACTGTTTCGGATGGTGTGTTTGGAGGAACTCAGGTGATAACCGCTTTGCAGTTTTCATTGTGGAAAATCAGAGCATGGACTGTGCCCGCCATGTTTCCTGTTCCTAAAGTGCGCGATAGTTTTAACGAAGATGGCGTACCAACTGATAAGGAAGGAACCGATAAAAGAGCAACTAGATTTATAAAAGAATTGCTGTGGTGTATCGAAGCGAAAAGCAAAATGCAGCCGTGATATAGGCAGTCTGCAGTAGGCAGTATGCAGTTGTTGCTTACGATGGAATTCTGGGTACTGAGGCAGTTTATAGCTTCGAATAATATTTGTTTTTTATAAGCAGTAAAGTAGTGGTGAAAAATACATACCGAGCGGTATGTTTTTGCAGTATTGTTAATACTTGAAAGGTGTTGCTCCCCAAGCGCTAAAATGCTTTGTGATTTATAAAATTTGTTATTGCATTTTATTGCCAACTACCAATAGCCAACTGCCAACTAAATTTCCATCGAAGCAACCTAGCATCACACACCCGAAATTACCTCAAAGCAACCTCCTTGACTGCTTCCTGCTTGCTGCCGACTGCCTACTTCCTAAGAAGTGGTTTCAATAAATCTTCCAGTCCATTGATTTTTATTTCATACATAGTTTGTAGCAGCATGCCCAGTTTGCCTGCAGGGAATCCTTTGCTCTTGAACCATTCTAAGTAGGAAACGGGTAGGCGGTATAGCACGGTGCCTTTATATTTACCAAAGGGCATTTCCATTTTTACCAATTCAAGCAGTAAGGTAGGGTCGGGACCATTAAAATTTTGCATGCACTACAAATCTATTTGAATATTGGGATTAAACATTATAACGAAGTTTCATTAATGTTGTTAAAAAACAATTAAAAGTTTTAATATATTACCAC
>CANFUB010000178.1 GCA_947450015.1 Bacteroidota bacterium
ACTCGCTTTGAATATTTATTACACCATTGCTTGGATTTGGAAAGACACGGAAAGTTTGCGCATCTTCCACCGTTGGCAAACCACTGCCCTGCCCCATTTTTACATGACCTACTTTCAAACTGTTACCAAAACTCGTAACCCATAATTCGCCTGCTTTATAAGGATTAAAAAACATACGTTCTGGTTGACGAAAAATATAAGTATTGACCAATTGAAATGCGGGTGTTGCTTTGTTCATATTATACATCAAATACAAACCTTGGGTTTCGGTACTTACAAAAGCTTGGGTATTATCATCGGGATTGAAGGTTATGGAGGTAACCCTATCCAATAATGAACCAGATAGTTTAACCCAAGTCGTTCCTCTATTCGTGGTTTTATACAAGCCACCTTTGCCATTGGCATTGCCTCCCCAACCACTGAAAACACCAACATACCATGTATTTTGTGTTGCATCGGCTGGGTCGATTACCAAATCCTTGGTCCAGTATTGCATGTTGGCATCGCTCTTATCGGTCCAAGTACCAGCAATAGGATCATAAATAAACACACCACTGCTGGCTGTGAAATTAGCCCCATAGCGCGCACTAAAAGTGCATACAACTTTACCATCTTTTAAAACAGTAATACTCGCAGGGTGCCCTTCTGTGCGGGGCGGATTAGGCAATTTAGTAAAGGTAGCACTCGCCCCTAAATTTATATCTTTAGAGACATAAATACCCCCTAACATGCCCGCGCCTCCACCGCCATAATGAATAACTGAGGCATATAAAGTATTCGCATTGTTTGGGTCGGTGGCCAACCAATAAACAGGATGATCAAAGCTGTGCAAGACACTCCAATTGTCGCCTTTATCAGTGCTGAAATAAATTTTCCCTTGTGCATCAGCTGCATCCAATTGCGCATCTTTTAATCGCGTACTTTGGTACATATCGTGAATGCCCGAAGTGGCTGCATACAATGTTGTGCCTGCTTGTGCATACCTGTATACAGAGTTTACACTTAACCCATTGAATAGATAGCCCCAACTTTTACCACCATCTTTACTTCTTATACCGCCTATATCACTAAAAGCTGCGAACACATTGTTACTATCAACCCAATGCATTTGCCAAGCAGTTGTATTCTCGATACCGATTGAATGATAAGCCTTATTCTTAGGTGTGTTGGTATTGGCAGCGTGTTCATCTATAGTATCCACATAAGCTTGTCGCCAATTGGCGCCACCATCGCTACTCACATGAACAAAACTAAAATCAGGGAAGATAACTTTCTCCGAATTGTTAGGCGCCACTGTAATGCCAAAACACGTTTCACCCCAACTCCAATTTTTATCGCCTCCACTCCCGCTCCAGCCTGTTTTAATATTTTGATTATTGGTGGTTTTAAAAACCTTGCTATAACTGGTGCCTCCATTATTCGTTTTATAGACCAAAGGACAACTTAATGCATTATCATGCCCACCCAGATAGTAAGTATTAATATCATTATCGGCCATACCGATGTACATAATAAAATCATTAGCAAAATTTATCCCTGTTGATTGAGTTACCCAAGTGCCACTGTTATTATCCATTGTATACACCCCTTTGGCATGGTTATAATAATCCCATGGCATAATACCATTGTAAGTTGAACTTGCATTCGAAGCAATGCAGACATAGCGCGTAGTCCCCCCATTTTTAGCCCCTCGAAATTGCCATACCACTTCGCCTGCGGGCAAGCCTGTCGTTGTAAAACTTATGAAAGTGGCGCCACTATTGGTTGAACGAAACAAGCCTTCATTGGTGGCAACAGTTATACTCGCCCCATCAAAAAATGCGCCAGCTAATATCAGTCCAGCCCCATTGTTAGTAGTATGCTTAATTAAGCTATAAGTGGTACCGCCATCATTTGTAATATAAACATCTCCATAATAACCTATAATTACTTGACTGGGATTATTGTAATTGGCAATCATGCGATACACTTGACCATAACTCGCATTGTGCCCAGGCAATACTTTCCATGTCTTACCACCATTTGTTGTTTTAACAGGATAGCCATTATTACCATCATTGTGATTGCTATAGGCGATTTGATCGTTATAGGTAAACTCATAAGTCGAATTGCTAAAAACCTGCAGTGTTTTATGGTGTAGCTGTGTATAGGATTTCCCAAAGTTGCTAGTGTGAAACATTTCGCTCATATCGCAACTCACATAATACTCATCTTCATTAATGGGATTTATTGTTGGAAAAAACAAAGCACCACCGCCTCCCATACCGCGTGGCAGAAAGGTATCAGGCAATATTTGTCCCATTGCACATGTTGCATTTATAAAGAACGAGAACAAAAATGTTTTGTAAATAAATTGTTTCATAAGCAATTGTTTAAAGTAGGTAATTAAGAGGTGCTGTCTTACAAATTTAAACATAAAAATGAAATCACAAGTATTTGCGATTTGCTAAAGCTTAAAATACCAAGCTGCTTAAAAAGCGTGTTGCAATTGAAAGAAGAATTGATGGTCTTCTTTTGAAATAGCATAATCAAAGCGCAGTATGGTATTCACATTCCAAGCCACCCTCAAACCTAAGCCTTCTGAAGTTCGCAAATTATCAAGATGCGTTAGAACTCTGTCCATGCTGTTCCAAACACCACCTGCATCAAAAAATGGCACTGCACTTAAAGCAAATCCTTGTTTTAAAAACTTAAACTGAGCAAAGCGATAACGAAGTTCCACATTACTAAATTGCATAACTTTTGAAAGAAACCGACTCTGCTTAAAACCTCTCATGGTTTGCCCACCGCCTAATCCTTCTATGCTACCTTCAGATGTCCACTGATCTTGGTATTCATAAAATGGTGAATTACCTGCAGTATAACCCAAAGCAATCCTACCCGCGAAAATGAATTTCTTGCAATATTTGGGAAATAGTTTTTTATAAAAATTATAATGGCCAAAGGTTTTGTTAAAATTAAATTGCGAACCTAACGATTTCAAAGACAATTCGTTGGTCAATTCTGCAAAAACACCATTGCTAGGATCTGTTTCTAAATCGCGGGTGTCATAGATTAAGCCAGATTGAATAAAACTAACTGTATTGCGCCCTAAACCTCGTATCAATCCCTTATTAAAATCATCTTGCAAAAGCGAATGACCTGCAAAGGGTGTTAATTTTAGCCATGCAATTTCATACCCAATTAATAAACGCAGCCTTCCTTTTAAATAAGAACGTTCGGCACTTAAATTCAGTATAGCTTCTTGTTTAGTGTAGGTATTGTAAAATTGATTAGCACCAACCAATGAATTTTCATACGCAGTATAACTGGCGTTTTTCACTTCAGTTTGAGCACTATCTCCTGCAGGGTAATAGTTTAAGTTTTTTAAACTATTTTCATCGATACCAAAATATAATAAATTTGGATTCACTTCGAAGGCTACTTCACCCCTTAATCGCCACTTTGAATCAAATACATAGGGAACATCCCATCCTATTTTTAATTCTCTTTGGTTCCTTGTTGTATTAAACAAAGCAAATGTAATAGCTCCTCTATACGGTGTGTATTCAAAAAATGGATCTGTGCGTTTACCATTAAAATACACTGTACCCTCGCCACCATAACCAACCCCATTAACAGGATCGGAACTAATATCTGGCACACCAGTTACATAAACACCTTCTTTTTTTTCTGCTAATTCTTCTGCAGGTAATTTCTTTTCATTGGCAATTGCAAAAGGCAATTTCCTTTTTACTGTATCTTTAAAAATGGAATCTGTCTTTAGTTGTGCCTTTAAGTTATTGGAGAATAAAAATAGAACTAAAAATGAAATGCAAAAATGTAAAAACTTATTCATTTCAGTCTAAATCTTCCCTTATAAATTTGCCTTCACTATCAAAAATAAGTTCTTTCCCTTTTATTTCTATTTCGTAAGTTTTAGGTCCAGAGAGTTTTGATACTTGCGAAACTTCTTTTATTTTTGGATTGCTGTAATTTGAATTAATGTAATCTAAAACCCCACTTGGCAATTCATCTTTAGAAATTATCATTTCTATTTCTAACAGTGTTCCAGTTGCATTAAACAAGGCAGATGCAGTTCTCAGCCTACCTGTGCTATCCTTTACAAAAAAATTAGCTTCATAATCAGCATCCTCTTTTTCCCACTCTACCAATAATGCCATCGGCAAATACTTCTTCATACCTTCAAGCACTGGTGCTGGCACATTTTTAGGTTTAAGGGTTTGCGCACTGCTAAGTTGGAATATAGAAATGGCCAAAAGCGTTAAAAAAAATTGTTTCTTCATAATAAGAATAGGTATTCAAATTAAAGGATGAATGCTGATATTACCATGTTATTTATTAAATATCATATAAATTTAACATTTGACACGCTTTTTTTTGTTTACATCATTTATTCTTTCATCTTTGAACCAATGAAATATTTTTTATCGCTAATTGGTTGCTTGGCTGTAATATTCATATACAGTTGCAAACCGAAATACCACGTTAAAGTTGGTGAACCTAAAATTTTAGAAGTTTTAGAGTACAAGGCTGCGGTTACCAAAATCAACGATTTGGTGAACACCACACTAATTTTGGAACCCGACTTTGCTAAAAAGGAATTAAAAGGTACTGCAATTATTACCCTTAAACCTCACTTTTACAACACTGATTCTTTGACATTAAATGCCAAATACATGCGCATAGAAAAAGTGGGCATGAGCTATTCAAAAAGTCAAAGCACAGAAACTAAATTAACAAAACCAGAAGGCACTAGCACTGTAAATACTTCTTATAAACTAGTTGGTACAACAGCTTTAAAATACACTTACGATTCTTTATTTCTTAGAATTAAATTAGACCGCACCTATACCAAAGATGAAACTTACACAATCGTTATAGACTATGTAGCCCAACCCGAGAAATGCAAGAGCGAAGGTGGTGAAGCCATTTCTGAAGACAAGGGCATGTATTTTATCAATACAGATAGTAGCGATAAAACCAAGCCTACGCAGATATGGACCCAAGGCGAAACCGAAGCGGCTAGTTGCTGGTTTCCTACCATCGATGCACCGAATCAAAAAACAACAGAGGAGATTTATGTAACAGTACCCAATACGTTTAGAACCATTTCGAATGGCTTATTAATTTCTTCGGAGGCTTTGCCAAACAATAAAAGAATGGATTATTGGAAAAACGACAAACCCCATGCACCTTATTTATTTGCCTTAGTAATCGGTGATTTTATTGCAACGAAAGACAAATGGCGTAACCTCGATTTAAATTATTACATGGAACCTGCCTATGCACAATTTGCAAAAACAGTATTTGGCAATACCCCAGAAATGCTTGAATTCTACAGTAAAAAACTAGGCTACGATTACCCTTGGCCAAAATTTGATCAAGTGGTTGTGCGCGATTTTGTGAGTGGCGCCATGGAAAACACTGGCTGTGTGGTGCACTTTGACAAATTAAACCATACCAACCGCGAACACCTCGATAACACCTACGAGGATGTGATTTGTCATGAATTATTTCACCATTGGTTTGGTGATTTAGTGACCTGCGAAAGCTGGAGTAACATTCCTTTAAATGAATCTTTTGCAACCTATGGAGAATACCTTTGGAACGAACACAAATATGGCAGAAACGAAGCCGATTTGAAATTTGATGAGTTTCTAAGTTACTATTTGAATGAAGCGGAAGACAAACAAGTACCAATGATTCGCTATAACTACAGCAAACGCGATGATTTATTTGACAGACATAGCTATCAAAAAGGAG
>CANFUB010000179.1 GCA_947450015.1 Bacteroidota bacterium
AGTTCAATCAGTAGCTGTTAAATTAATTGTCGATAGAGAAAGAGAAATCAATGTCTTTAAATCGGTGAGTGATTTTAGAATTACAGCTGAATTATCAAAACAAGGTGACAATAAAATCATCAAAGCTGAATTGCCACAACGTTTCAAAACTGAAGCAGAAGCACTCGATTTTGTAAACCTTGCCAATGGTAGCGAATACAAAATTCAAAACATCGAAGTAAAACCAGCACAGCGTAAAGCTGCCGCTCCCTTTACAACAAGTACACTTCAACAAGAAGCCAGTAGAAAATTGGGTTACCCTGTAGCAAAAACCATGTTGCTCGCTCAAAAATTATACGAGGCTGGACATATTACCTATATGAGAACAGATTCAGTGAATCTCTCTCAAACTGCGATTAATGGTGCGGCCGCTGAAATTAAAAAAGCATATGGTGCCGAATACAGCATGCCACGCAACTACAATACGAAAACCGCTGGTGCACAAGAAGCCCACGAAGCCATTCGCCCTACTTATTTCGAAAACCATACTGCAGGTGATGAGCCTCAAGAAGTAAGATTATACGAATTGATTTGGAAGCGCTCCATTGCCAGTCAAATGGCCAATGCAGAATTAGAACGTACCGTTGTAGACATCAATGTAAGTCGCCCTGATAAAAACTTAAAAGCAGAAGGCGAGATCATCAAATTTGATGGTTTCTTAAAAGTATATCTCGAGGGTAAAGACGATGAGGATGATGAAGAGAACTCAGGTTTATTGCCACCAATGCGTGTGAACGAAATCTTAGATTTAAAACAATTGTTGGCCGAACAAAAATTCAGTCGTCCAGCACCAAGATATACCGAAGCAAGTTTGGTTAAGAAGATGGAAGAACTAGGCATTGGCCGTCCTTCTACCTATGCACCTACCATTTCAACTATACAAAAAAGAGGGTATGTGCTACGCGATAACAAGGATGGTATTCCTAGAAAATTCCAAAGTATTTTATTAAAGGACAATCAAATTACAACCAAAACAAATACTGAAAATGTTGGTGCCGAAAAAAGCAAATTATTCCCTACGGATATTGGTTTATTGGTAACAGATTTTTTAAGTGAACACTTTAAAGACATCATGGATTACGGGTTCACTGCCTCTGTCGAAAAACAATTTGATGAAATAGCACAAGGCTTAACAGGTTGGGTAAAAATGTTGGAAGGTTTTTACAAACCCTTTCACCTCGATGTAGACAAAACTTTGGCCACTGCCGAAAGAGCCAATAGCGAAAAGTCAATTGGTATAGATCCAGAATCAGGTAAAAAAATCATTGGGAGAATTGGTCGTTTTGGCCCCTTGGTACAAATTGGTGATGCAGATGATGAGGACAAAAAATTTGCAAGTTTACGTCCTGGTCAGACTTTAGAAAACATAACATTAGAGCAAGCTTTAGAGCTGTTCAAACTACCTCGCTTAATTGGTACTTATAACGAAGAAAAAGTAACAGCCGCCATTGGTAGATTTGGCCCTTATATTAAATACGGCAGTTTGTTTGCTTCTATTCCTAAAGACAAAGATTTATTTGCCATTGATATTGCTGAAGCCATTGAAATAATTTTAGCGAAGCAAAAAGCGGAAGCAGAAAAACTAATGCGTTCTTTCAAAGAAGACAAAGACCTAGAAATTTTAAAAGGCCGTTGGGGACCATATATTTCTTACAAGAAAGACAATTATAAATTCCCTAAAGGAGCCGATGCAGTTGCCATGCCGTATGCAGATATTATGAAGATTATTGAAAGCTCTGCACCACCTGCCAAAAGCAAAAAAGCAGCTGCTACCAAATCAGCGCCAAAAGCGAAAGCCAAAGCGAAGGCAAAAGCAAAAGCGAAGAAAAAATAATTAATACCTACTTCAGGTAAGGCTTAACGGTTTCTTTGAACCGCTCTTCTTCATTGAACAAAAAGTAAATCTCTACTGGTAAAACGTAGAATTTATTGTCTGGAATTAATTTCAAAAGTTCAGGTTTCAATAATTTTGAAGCATCCTTTTCAGTTACCATTACAACATCTGTTGATCCTAAAGTTTTAAGCAATTTGGCAATATCTGCAGTGGTATAATCATAATGATCGGCAAAGTTATAGGCCACCACATGCTGGTTTAACAACTCGCATTGTGCTGCAAAACTTGCCGGATTTGCAATACCGCTCATGGCAATCAAACGGCCTTTATTGTTATTTTCAAAATCAATTGTGCCTTTCAACACAAATGGCTTGTGGGCTTTAATGCCTGTAAAAAACACATGCTGATAATCGAAGGGATTAATGGCCTGTATCATTTCAATTTTTTGCTCGAGCTTTAAATTAGCAGGACATTTGGTAATGATAATAATATGGGCCCTTTTATCGGCTGTCTTCCATTCTCTCAATCTACCATAAGGCATCACATGGTCGTTGTAGTAGGGCAGTTTATAATCCGAAAGTAAGATATTAAGATTGCATGTAACTGCGCGGTGTTGGTAAGCATCATCCAGTAAAACAAGCTCGGTTCCATTTTTTTCGAAATAGGCTAAACCAAGTTTTCTTTCTTCTGCTACCACAACACTTGCATTGGGCAAGGTGCGATGGTACCAAAAGGGTTCATCGCCAATTGTTTCGGCACTCGAATTTGCATCGGCTACCATTAAGCCCTTGGTTTTTCGGCCATACCCCCGCGATAAAATGCCAACCTTGTAATAGTTCGAAAGCCATTGATACAACATGGCAGTATGGGGTGTTTTACCCGAGCCACCCACTTGTAAATTGCCCACCACTATGGTTTTCAATCCAGATTGGTACGACTTTAATACGCCCTTATCATAGAGCCTATTTCTAAGCGATGTGATTGTGCCGTACAACCAAGCAAATGGCATTAGTAAATATTTTAATGGTGCTTTGATACTTGCAAAAGTATAATTTTTGAAGCATAAATATTTTCCTAAGAATAGGTTTCAATGCAATCACCTAATTTTGCTTTTTTAAATTCACATGCAGGTTAAAGACATTACATCGCTTATAGAGAAGATTGCCCCACTTCAATACCAGGAGAATTACGACAATGCTGGCTTAATTGTTGGCAGCTCAGAGATGGACGTAACAGGTATTCTACTTTGTCTTGATAGCACCGAACGCGTGGTGGATGAGGCCATAGAAATGGATTGCAATTTAATTATTGCCCACCATCCAATTGTTTTCAAAGGTTTAAAAAAGCTGAATGGTAAAAACTATGTTGAACGCACCATTTTAAAAGCCATTCGCCACAACATTGCCATTTACGCCATGCATACCAATTTGGACAATATGTTGCACAATGGGGTGAATACCAAAATTGCCGAAAAACTTGAATTAAGTCGCTTAAAAATTATTCAACCCAAAGTAGATACCCTATGCAAACTCGCAGTTTACACACCTATCGAAAATGCCGAGGGCATTAAAAATGTGATGTTCGATAGTGGTGCAGGGCATATTGGCAATTATTCGGAATGTAGTTTTGAGTCGCAGGGCAACGGCAGCTTTAAACCGGGTGCAGCCGCCAACCCAACCATCGGAACGCATGGTCAACGCCAAAACCTTTCAGAAATAAAAATAGAAGTCTTACTTCCCATGCACCTAGTGAACCAAGTGCTGAACAATGTGCGCGCTGTTCACCCTTACGAGGAGTTTGCTTACGATCTTATTCAGATTAACAATACCAACCAAACCATTGGTGCAGGTATTTATGGCGACTTGCCCAAGCCTATGGAGGGCAAGCAATTTTTGAAATACATTAAGGAGAAGCTCAATCTTCAGGTGGTGCGCCATACGGCATTCGAAAAACCCATAAAAACAGTGGCTATTTGTGGTGGTTCTGGCAGTTTTTTAATTCAAAATATCAAGCAAATTAAGGCCGATGCGTATGTCACTGCAGACATCAAATACCACGAATTTTTTGATGTTGAGAACCAATACATGCTGTGTGACATAGGGCATTATGAGTCTGAAATTTACACTTTAGAGATATTTTTCAAGGAAATTAAAGAAAAATACCCTACTTTTGCGGTCATTTTTTGCAAAGAAAATACAAATCCAATTCAATATTTTAAATAAACCATGGTAGATATATCAATAGAAAAAAAACTGAAGGCCCTTTGGGAATTACAAGAAATCGATTCTAAAATTGACCAGTTAAACTTGTTAAAAGGTGAATTACCAATGGAAGTTGATGATTTAGAAGATGAAATTGCAGGTTTAGAAACCCGTTTAGAAAACATGCAAACTGAAATCAAGAATTACGAAGGAGAGATTGCCGCTTATAAAGCGAAGATCAAACAATTCGAAGAACTTGAGAAAAAATACAAAGCACAATTAAATGCTGTTAAAAACAACAGAGAATTTGAAGCTTTGAACAAAGAGCTTGAAATTGCTGGTCTTGAAATCTTGGCTGCAGAGAAAAGAATCAAAGAAACGCATTTCCACATCGACAACAAAAAAGTGGGATTAGATGCTGTGAAAGAAGACATCGCTAGCCACAAAAAAGATTTAGATTTCAAAAAGAAAGAACTTAAAACCATTGTTGGCGATACTGAAGTTGAAGAAAAAGAATTAGGCAAAGAAAGAGTTGGTCTTGAAAAACAAGTAACCGACCGTTTGATTAAAGCTTACAACAGAATTCGCAAAAATGTTAAAAATGGTATTGCAGTTGCACCTATCATGAGAGGCAGTTGCGGTGGTTGTTTTTCTAAAATTCCACCTCAAAGACAAAGTGATATCAAACAACATTTCAAAATTATTGACTGCGAACACTGCGGTAGAATATTAGTTGACAATGCTGTAACAGGTATTGTGAGCGAAGTGATTGTAGAGGAGGAAAAACCTAAACGCAGAGTTAGAACCCTTAAAGCTACTAAATAAGAGCATCCCATGCTTTTAAAAGCCATATTGAAAAAGAACATCTTATTAGGTGTTCTTTTTTTTATGTTTTACCCTAAGGTGCAGGCCAAGTCATATTTTAAAATGACTGAGCCCTGCTTAAAGGCACAGGCCCTGCTATACAAGCTTCGTATCAGCGAGGCGAATCAGATTTTATCTGAAGAAAAAGCTAAATCTCCCGAAAATCAAGCCATTCCTTGGTTACAAGAATACTGCTTATACATTGGCCTTTTTATTTCTGAGAATGAAACCGATTATAAAAACCAACAGGGCAATTGGAAAGCTCTCATCAAATCGATAGAATCGCAACCGTTCGAAGATGCTTGGCACCGCTTTATCTTATCTGACATGTATTTGCACAGGGCTGCTATGCGGCTTAAAATGAATGATAATTTTGCTGCTGGCAATGATATTAAAGTCGCCAACTCACTTTTAAAAGACAACGAAAAGTTATATCCCAATTTCCTACCCGACAACAAAAATGCAGGCATGGTAAGCGCCTTGTTCAGTGCCATTCCCAAGAATTATACTTGGCTTGGTAATTTATTGGGCTTTGAAGGCAACTTAGAAGGGGGCCTAAAAAAAATTGAATTGTACCTACAATCCGATTTGAATGACAAGGAACACCAGTGGTTGAAGGTTGAATCTGCCTTTATTTATGCCTTGCTTCAACATAATTTTCAAAAAAAATCGAATGCGGCATGGCTCACCATTGCACCCTATACCACTGATTTTAAAAACTACATCTTATTAAACTACATGCGGGCCACCATTGCTGGTTACGCTGGTAAAAACGAAGAACAGATTACGATACTGAGCGCTAA
>CANFUB010000180.1 GCA_947450015.1 Bacteroidota bacterium
GCGCTGCGTTAGACGACTATCAAAAAGTATGGTTGATGGCGGGTGCCATTGACAAGCCTGTATATTTCATCGCCAAAATCAATGATCAAGAAGAATTGCCAGAAGCAAAGCAACTGATAAAATTGGAGGAAAAAGGTGGATTTATAATGTACCGTAGAGACTTACCCAAGCATTGATTGGTAGCATTTCCGCCATAATTCACTCACTTTCTTATTGTCATAAAAATTAAGCATAAGGTCCTGAGCGGCTTTGCCTAATTCATTTATCTTTTGAGGGTTGTTTAACAAGTCGATAATGGCTTTCGCAAAAGCTTCTGCAGAATCTGCAATCATACAATGTTCGTTGTTTTTTATAGGTAAGCCTTGTGCACCAATTGAAGTGGTAACAACTGCTTTACCCATTAACATAGCTTCTATTGTTTTCATACGTATGCCACTGCCACTTTGCAGTGGAACGATTAGGATGGCTTTGTCGGCAGCAAAGGCATGTGCATCCTTTACTTCTCCCATCACCTTAAAATTGGCGGTGGCCCAATGCTGATAGGCTTCAGGCATATTTTTACCTGCCATAAAAAACTGGGCCATTGGTAATTGTTGAATGACCTTTGGCCATACAAAATCATGGAACCATTCCATGGCTTGTTGGTTGGGCAACCATTCCATCGATCCAATGTGGTAAATGGAATAAGTCGTAGGTGTTTGAAGTTTTAAATCGGCCTCCATAATGATAAATCCACCGGGAATTGTTTCGATTTTTTCTCGATTGACAAATAGTTGCAGCACCATTTCATCTGTTTCTGCTATGCAAACCAATCGATCGAATTTTTGGATTGCCATTAATTCATACCGTTTCATTCTTTTCGCCAAAAGCTTTAAGTACCATTTTTTAATCGCTTGCTTTTCATTTTTTGCTAGTCGCTCCCATATTTGGTACTCAATGTTGTGCTGTCTAAGCAAGGTAGGAGCGTTGGTATGTTGTTTTATTGCATCGATGTAGGGCGTGGCAAATAAACCTTCGAAATGAATAAGGTCGTAGGTGTTTTGTTGAAGATGCTGTATGAGCAGTGCTTCAAAGCCGGGGTCGTAAAAGCGTTCGATGTTATAAGAGGCATTGCCAAATAAATTAGCAAGGGCTTTCAATGGCTTGATTTTGGTGTCAATTTTATAGGGAATAATTGACTTTAAAAATCTAAATTCGTTTTGAATGGTTTGCTGGTCGGCAAAATGTTTAAGGGTATTGAGCGAAATGTAGGTGGTTTCTATCCCAATATCAGTTAAGCCTTTCAAAAGATTAAAAGTCGCAATAGCCCCGCCATCATGGAGTGGAAAAGGAATGCGGCTGCCAATAATCAATACTTTCACTAGGCTTCAAAATTAAACTTTCTACCTTTCATTACGAAAAAATAGAAATTTATTTTGAAAATTAAATATTTTCGCTAATTTTGCAGTCCTTTAAAAAGAAGTATGGCTAACCATAAATCATCAATCAAGAGAATCAGACAAACGGAAGTTAAAAACGAAAGAAACCGTTACCAACATAAAACTGCAAGAAATGTTGTAAAAAAATTACGTGAGAGCACTGAAAAAGCAGCTGCATCAGCTTTATTTATCGAAGCATCTAGTATGTTGGATAAATTAGCGAAAAGAAATATCATTCACAAAAACAAAGCTTCAAACTTAAAATCTAGTTTGGCTTTACACGTTAATAGCCTTCAATAGTTTATTAACTTAACCATAGTTGAGCCTCCGGAAACGGGGGCTTTTTTATTTTCCATTTTTATTTTACAATACACCTATTTTGGTATTACCTTCGTGGGATGTGCACTTTCCAATTTTTAAATGAGAGTTAACCCCAAAGAACCTTTTGACTTAGTTTTTAGCTTAAATAAACATCCTAATTTAGGCTATGTCATTGAATTGCATGCAGTTCAACTGATGAAGAATGGAAAGCATAGTTTGCTTTCCCAAAAACTCCATAGCAGTGCTGCAGATGGTTTTAAAGTTGCCGATGAAGAGTTGGCAATCCTTAAAATACTCGATGAGACCGAACCAGAGGTGTTAATGAAGAAATTTTTTGTTTCTAAGAAGACCATCCGCCCCTCCGATTTTTTTGAAAAACACTACAGCGAAGAACTTCATAAAAAAATTAGACCCTATATCGAAAAACGATTGCTTAAGGTAATCGAAGGGCTTGGTAAGCGCAAACTCTATTTAACTAAAGACAAAAATGTTGTTCACCAATTGGTAAACATCGATAGTGAAAAAGCATCGATTCTCTTTCACTTTAGAAGGAATGAAGAGGGTACCAACTATTTTGCTACGGTTAAACTAAACGATAAAAAAATTAATTTTAGTGAAAATGGCAGTGAACTAATTATTCATGAACCTGCATGGTTACTGACGAACAACCAACTGATAACATTTAAAAAGAATACCGATGGCAATAAGATTTCTCCTTTTTTAAATAAGCGTTTTATTTCTATTGCCCCACGCAATGAGGAGTTGTACTTCGAGAAATTTGTTAAAAACCTTGTTGAGCAATACGATGTTTATGCCGAGGGTTTTGAGATTAAGACCGAACAATACCGCGCTTTCCCAGTGCTTAAGTTAACCTCGTTTGGCGACCAAATGTTATGTGCGAGCTTGTATTTTAACTATGGCCCTTACCAGTTTCCCTACCATTCGGTAAAAATGGTGTCTGTATCGGTTGAAAAGAAAAACAACGAATTCACTTTCCACCGTGTGCGCAGGTCGCGCCAATGGGAGGATATAAAGAAGCAAATTCTAGAAAGAATTGGACTTAGTATTTATGAAGGCTCTTTGTTTATAAGCAAAGATGGACCCTTAAAACTGCTCGATATTATTGGCAATAACCAAGAAATATTAAAAGAGCAAGGTTTTGTTGTCGATCAATCATTGATTAAGCAAACTTATTTTATTGGCAAATCTTCTGTTACTTTCGATGTTAAAAAGCAAGGCGATTGGTTCGATTTGCAAGCCATCGTTCAGTTTGGTGAATTCGAGGTGCCTTTCATTAAACTTAAAAATAACATTATAAAAGGCATCCGTGAATTCTTGTTGCCGAATGGCGAAATTGCCATCATACCTGAAGAATGGTTTACCCGCTACTCAAGTTTGTTTGACTTTGTGGTAGTTGATAAAAATAAGTTAAAACTAAAAAAACACCACATTGGATTACTTGATGGATTGTTAGAAAACGGTGAAAATGCCATTGGCAATGATATTCAATTCAATGAAGCGATTCAATACCCAGTGCCAGCGAAATTAAATGCCACACTAAGACCATATCAATTGATAGGTTATAATTGGTTGCGCTACATGAGCGAAAAAGGCTATGGTGTGTGTTTGGCAGATGATATGGGTTTGGGTAAGACCTTGCAAATATTAGCCTATCTGCAATATAAAAATGAAGCACGCCAGCCCTTATCTAAAGAGAATGAAACACCAGCGCAGGTAAGCGAGCAACCACAATTCGGTTTGTTCGAAACTAGCGCTCTAAATACCGAGGTTGTTACAGAAATAGATTCTGTTATTACTGAGCCGAAGTCGCAAGTCACCATCGAAGCGCCAAATACCTCGTTGATTGTTGTGCCTACCTCGCTCATTTATAATTGGCAAAACGAAGCCAATAAGTTTACCAGTCTCAAAGTCTATGTTCACATCGGCATTGGTAGAAGAAAAAACTTGAAGGAAATAATGGCACATTATGATATCATTATTACCAGTTATGGAACCTTGCGAAATGACATTAATTTATTTGGTAGTTTTAACTTTAGTACCATCGTTTTAGATGAGTCTCAAGTGATAAAAAATCCAGGTTCTTTAACGGCCCAATGTGTCATGAAATTACACGCTAAACAGCGTTTTGTTATTACTGGCACACCAGTTGAAAATAGCATCACAGATTTATGGAGCCAAATCAATTTCCTGAATCCAGGATTACTTGGCAATTATAATTTCTTTTCAAAAAAATATGTGGTTTCAATTGAAAAGGACAAAGATGAAAACGCAACCAAAATTTTGCGCAACATTGTTAACCCTTTTATTTTAAGAAGAACAAAGAAACAAGTAGCCACCGATTTGCCTTTAAAAACAGAGCAGATTCGTTTGTGCGATATGACCGAAGAGCAAAGCGAACGCTACGAAAGTGTGAAGTCGCTTTTCCGCAACGAGTTAATGGCATCTATCAGCAATGTTGGGATGAACAATTCCAAGTTAATGATTTTACAAGGACTTACGAAATTGAGACAAATAGCCAACCATCCAATATTAGCGCAAGAAGATTATTTAGATGGTTCAGGTAAATTCAATGAGGTGATTGAGATGGTACAAAAGGCGATTGAGAATAAACATAAAATCTTATTGTTCTCTCAATTTGTGCAACACTTGAATTTGTACAAGGAGTATTTTAAAATGCAAAATCAGTCGTTTTTGTATTTAGATGGTAGCACACCCTCGGCAGAGCGCTCTAAATTGGTGAATGAATTTCAAAAGGACAAAGACATTCCCTTGTTTTTAATTTCGCTAAAAGCGGGTGGGGTTGGACTTAATCTGACATCAGCCGATTATGTCTTTTTGCTAGATCCTTGGTGGAATCCAGCGGTAGAAAAACAAGCCATGGACCGCACCCATCGCATCGGACAGACTAAACCTGTATTCGTTTATAAGTTTATTAGTAAAAATACGATAGAGGAAAAGATAATAAAGCTTCAAGAGAAAAAACAAAGGGTGTCAGACGATTTAATTGAACAAAATGATGCCATTGTTAAGAACATTGTTCAAAACGATTTAGAGGAACTTCTAAATTGACCTATTCAAAGGCTTAGTTTTGTTGCCTATATATTTTATTAAAATGAAAAAATCATTACTATTTTCAGTTGTGTTGCTAATGGCAACCCTTGTTTATTCTCAAAGAGTTGTCGACGTTGGTATTAACATGACTTCTCCAACAACTTCATCTACCCTTAGAACTGGTAAACCATTTAGTGTTAATCTAACGGTTACAAACAATGGTCCTGGTGTTATTAAAACAACAGATACCTTTGTTTACTTTATGGGTGTTGGAACAACCATTTATACCCAAACAGCTACTTTAGTGCCAATTACTGCAAACATTGCAAGTGGTAGTTCCGCTAATTTTACTGTAACCAATTTGACTTTAACAGGTGCTAGTGGTGGTCAGGTTACCTTGTGCTCATACCTAATTCTTTACAATGGCCATGAGCCAGATTCAGTTTATGACATGAACATTGATGGCAACAACAGAAGTTGTGCAACCATGAATTTCAGTGGTGCTGGTATCGGAGCAATTACTGCAAGTAAATTTACTTCTAATGCTTATCCTAATCCAGCAAATACCATTTTAAACATAGAATTCATGGCTGATAATAGCACAAATAGTTCAATTGAAATATACGATATGCAAGGTCGCACAGTTCAAACCATCAACAATGGTGTTATTGAAGCTGGTCTTCAAACTGTAGCCATCGATGTTGCCAATCTTTCAAAAGGCGTATATTTTTACAAAGTGATCAATGGCAATGAAATCTCAATGAATAAATTCATTGTAGAGTAGATAAAACCAACCAATTAATTTGAAAAGTCATCTCATCGCGAGGTGACTTTTTTTTATTCTATAATTGACCATTGTCATTAGTAAGTGTTGTTTTAAATACGTGTTTAAAACAATGTTTAAAAC
>CANFUB010000181.1 GCA_947450015.1 Bacteroidota bacterium
ATTGGCAATCACATTTTTATAAGCAACTGAATCGAACAACATCACTGATAAAGCATGTAAGGTAAAGAACCATCCACGTGTTTGATCGACCCCTTCAGCAATAAAATCAGCTGGGAAAGCCGACTTCCATTCTTTGTTAAAGGGTGTTCCATTCTCTTCACCAGTATTTAAACCCCATTGCGCATAAGGCATGGCACCGCTATCAAACCAAACATCTATTAAATCTGTTTCGCGTTTCATAGGTTCGCCTTTTGATGACAAAAGAACGATATCATCTACATATGGGCGGTGCAAATCACTTATCTCCATATTATTAGAATTACCCGCAGCATTGGCTTTGGCCATTTCCAATTTTAATTCTTCAATAGAACCAATGCAAATTTCTTCGCTACCATCGGCAGTGCGCCAAATTGGCAATGGTGTTCCCCAATATCTGCTGCGACTTAAATTCCAATCAATCAGATTTTCTAACCAATTACCAAAACGGCCTTCGCCAGTTGATGCAGGTTGCCATTTGATGGTTTTATTAAGTTCTACTAATCTTTCCTTTACAGCTGTGGTTTTAATGAACCAACTATCCAAAGGATAATATAAAATGGGTTTATCAGTACGCCAGCAATGTGGATAGGTATGCTCGTATTTTTCAACTTTAAATGCCTTATTTTCTTCTTTAAGTTTTATTGAAATTAATACATCCGTGCTTTTATAGTTTGAATCTTTTTCGTCAGCATCGTTGTAATTTTTTACAAACAATCCTGAAAACTCGCCAACACCGTCAACAAACTTACCTTGTCTATCCACCAATGTTAAAGCACCTATGCCATTTTGTTTGGCTACTCTAAAATCGTCGGCACCAAAACTTGGCGCTATGTGCACGATACCTGTACCATCCTCGGTGGTTACAAAATCGCCAATAATCACTTTAAATGCATCGCCTTCTATCAGTTCTTTTTTATTGGCTTCAAATGGCATGAGTTGCTCATATTGGACACCCGCTAACTCGCTGCCCTTCAATTCATGAATAATTTTGAAGGGAATCAATTTATCGCCCGAATTATAATCTTCTAACTGAATGTCTGTGGCTTTTTCGCTAAAGTATTTGCCCAATAAATTTTTTGCAAGAATTACTGTTACTGGCAAGTAGGTATACTGATTAAATGTTTTTACAATTACATAATCAATGTTTTTTCCAACTGCTAAAGCCGTATTGCTTGGTAGGGTCCATGGTGTGGTAGTCCATGCTAAGAAATATAAATCTGCTGCAATACTTGAAAGTGCATGATTAGCAGTCAATTTAAACTGAGCCACCGCAGTGGTATCTTTCACCGGTTTATAGGTGCCTGGTTGGTTTAATTCATGGCTACTTAAACCGGTACCAGCAGCAGGACTATAGGGTTGTATCGTGTAACCTTTGTATAAAAATCCTTTTGAATGTAATTGTTTAAGCAAATACCATAAGGTTTCAACATACTTAGTTTCATAGGTAATGTAAGGATGTTCAAGATCTACCCAATACCCCATGCGCTCGGTTAATGAATCCCATTTATCTTTAAACAACATCACATCCTTCCGACATTCAGCATTGTAATCTTCGATGCTAATTGTTTTACCAATGTCCTCTTTAGTGATTCCCAAGCGTTTTTCAACTTGTAGTTCTATAGGCAAACCATGTGTATCCCAGCCACCTTTGCGTTCCACTTTAAAACCTTGTAGTGTTTTATATCTACAAAAAATATCTTTAATAGCGCGTGCCATTACGTGGTGTATCCCTGGCATCCCATTGGCGCTAGGTGGACCTTCGTAAAAAACAAAGTCCTTGCTATTTTGTCTGCTATCGATACTTTTTTGAAAAGTGTTATCAGCTTTCCATTGCTGTAAAACTTCTTCTTCTATCTTTGGCCAATTGACTTGTTTAAGTGTGCGGTACATGCTTTCTGTTCAAAAAAATTAAGTGTGCAAAGATAATTTATTTAATTGGGGAATTTATAAGCTAAACACAACCCCAAGAAAATTGGTAAATCAATCATAAAATAAATAGGAATTCTACATCAATTGAAAGTATTGTCAACTGATATTTAAAGTATTTTCTAAAACTAATAGATAATAGTCGGTCGACTATTCTTCTGACAAGAAAGGGTATCTGTAATCTTTCACAGGAACAAGGGTTTCCTTTATGGTGCGTGTACTTGTCCAACGCAACAAATTAGCTTTGCTACCTGCTTTATCATTGGTACCACTGGCTCTGCTTCCGCCAAATGGTTGCTGACCTACAACTGCACCTGTTGGCTTATCGTTAATGTAAAAATTACCTGCAGCATTTCTCAATTTTTCAGTAGCTGTAGTGATTGCATAACGGTCTTGCGCAATAATGGCACCAGTCAAAGCATATTCACTAGTAGTATTCACCAATTCTAAAGTTTTTTCAAACTCGTTTTCATTGTATACAAAAAGTGTTAAAACTGGACCGAATAGCTCTTCGCACATGGTCACATATTTAGGATCTTGTGCAACGATAACAGTTGGCTCAATAAAATAACCTTTGCTTTTATCGCAATTGCCACCGACAATAATTTCTGCTCCTGCATCCGCTTTCGCATTGGCAATGTATTTAGCCAATTTATCAAATGATTTTTCGTCAATTACAGCGTTTACAAAATTGGTGAAATCCTCAGTAGGACCCACTTTCATGGTTTTTATCTCTGCAACTAATTTTGATTTGATGTCATTCCATAAATTAGAAGGAATATAAGCTCTTGAAGCTGCTGAGCATTTTTGACCTTGGTATTCGAAGGCACCACGTGCAAGGGCGGCAACTGTTGTATCAACATCGGCACTTTTGTGCACCATTACAAAATCTTTACCACCAGTTTCACCAACAATTCTTGGATAGGTTTTGTATTTATGAATATTGGCACCTATGCTATTCCACATGCTGCGGAATACACCAGTTGAACCTGTAAAGTGAAGGCCTGCAAAATCGGGGTGATTAAAAATAATATCACCAGTGGTAGGGCCATCGGTATAAATTAAATTAATAACACCTGCAGGTAAACCCGCTTCAATCAATAGTTCCATGATAACATTGGCGGAATATATTTGGGTGAAGGCAGGTTTCCAAACTACCACATTGCCCATCATGGCCATGCAAGTAGGTAAATTGCCAGCTATTGCTGTAAAATTAAAGGGGGTTAATGCGAATGTAAAGCCTTCAAGTGGGCGGTGTTCTAACCGGTTCCAAATGGCTTTACCATTGGCAGTTGGTTGATCCGCATAAATTTCGCTCATGTATTGTACATTGAATCTTAAAAAATCAATGAATTCGCAAGCTGCGTCAATTTCTGCCTGATAGGCGTTTTTAGATTGTGCCAACATGGTGGCTGCATTTAATTTTGCGCGGTAAGGACCAGCTAATAATTCAGCAGCTTTTAGAAAAATAGCAGCTCTTTGTTCCCAAGGCATATTTTCCCAAGCTGGTTTAGCCGCCATGGCTGCATTGATGGCATCATGAATGTGACTAGCTTCACCAACATGAAACAACCCAATTTGATGGTGAATATCGTGAGGCGGTGCAATTTTTTCAGTTTTTCCTGTTCTTACTTCTTCGCCATTGATGTACATTGGAATATCGATGACTTTACTTCTAGCCTCAGCTAAAGCTTTTTTAAGTGCTAATTTTTCTTTACTAGCTGGTGCATAATCAAGCACTGTTTCATTGATGGCTGTAGGAATTTTAAAAAAACCGTTCATATTGTTTGAATTGGATTAAATGAGGTGCAAAGGTAATTTTTTTAAGTGAGAAAAACCCAACATTTGAAAGGCTAAGATGTACATTATTAAATGCATTTTAAATATGTAATTAATAAGATGTTGATAAATTAAGTAAAAACACCTAAATTTCGCCTCTGATAACATTTAAGTAATATGATGGCAAGAATATACAAGCTTTTTCTTCTTTCTACCCTTTTTTGCTTGGCTTTTAACCCAGCGAAAGGGCAAGAACTATCTACACTCGGTAAAACGTTTTGGTTAACTTTCATGGAAAACAATGCCAGTAATACCGATAGTGCGACTGCTCCAGAAATGAAAATCGTTATAAGTTGCCCGAAGGCAACTTCCGGTACAGTAAAAAACGTAAACACTGGTCATAGCTTACCATTTTCAATTGGCGCTGGTGGTGGTGTAGATACCGTTTATGTACCTGGTTATATGGGTTATTGTATTAACTCTGAGAGCAGATCGAGGAGAAAAAGAGGTTTAATAGTTGAAGCCAAAGATACAGTTGCAGTAAGTGCTCAAAGCACTAAATCATTCACTTGCGATGCATCACTCATTTATCCAATTGAAGCTTTAGGCGTCGATTATCGTATACTCTCTCATTTAGGTGATCCAGGTGGCGGTAATACAAACTACCGTTCAGCTTTTGCAATCGTTGCAACTGAAGATAATACATCCATTGAAATTACCCCTTCAGTTCTTACAAAAGGTGGCAATGCAGCCAATACAAAATTTACCATTGTCTTAAACAAGGGTGAATCCTACCAAGTGCAAGCAAATACAAACAAACTTGATTTATCTGGCACCTTGGTACAAGCACTGAACTGTAAAAGAATCGCAGTATTCGGAGGCAGTAGCAGAAGTGCTATTGGACCTCCCGGCAACTCATGTGCCAGTTCTTATGACCATTTGTACGAGCAAATGATGCCTATTAATTTATGGGGTAAACGATTCATTATTGCACCAACTATTTGGTCGAAAGGACGATTAAGAAAATGGGAGTTAGTAAAAGTAGTAGCAAGTATAAATAACACCATTGTGCGTTTTAACAACCGCCCAGTAAAAATTATCAATGCAGGTTTTTCGGATACCTTTTGGATAGATTCTTCGCGTTGCAAAAACACCCTCATATATACAAATAAACCTGTTGGTATTTGTCAATATGCATCGAGCGAGGCATGCGATGGTGGTGGTTTTGGCGCAGGCACCGATACTGACCCTATGATGATGTGGGTAACGCCAATTGAACAATCTTTAAAAAATTTAAATTTCAGTTGCGAAAACGCATTGACCATCAATAAATTTTTCTTGAATGTGTATGTTAAAACTGCCTATCGAAGTACCTTTAGGCTAGATGGGGCAAAACCTACAGCACCATGGAATTTAGTTACCAATGACACGAGTTATTCCTACATTCAGCAGTCTGGCTTAACGCAAGGCAAACATAATATCACCAGTCCATATGGCTTTGCGGCCATGCTGTATGCCTATGGCGACCATGGATCTTATGGTTACAATGCAGGATCTTCTGTTAAAGCCCTGAGTTTTTATATGACAGCAGCTGGTAAAAGTAGTTCGGATTTTGAATTAGATACCCCCTATTACATTGCTTGTCAAGGAACTGCAATACCATTTGATGTTGCCACTACCTATATACCTCAAGCCTATAAATGGGTTTTATTCAATCCATCGGGCAATGTTATAAAAACTGCAAAAGCATTCACTTATACCTTTAACGACACAGGTATGATTAAATTAATGGCGATAACAACTCGCCCATTGGTTGGTATTTGCAATGGTGTGAGTACAGATACACTTATTAATTATGTTAAAGTTTTTGCAAAACCTAAAATACGACTATTGGCGGATACGACCATTTGTAAAGGCAATAGTTTTTATA